>JBDRZP010000003.1 GCA_039804025.1 candidate division WOR-3 bacterium | reverse complement strand
TGAAAGAATTTATTCAAAAGAAAAAAGAAATGATTTTATTCCCTATTTGATTAGTTCTCAAACTGGAATAAGGGATAGCATAAATTACAAAAATGAAAATGTTAGATTTAATCTTGGTTTATCTGGAAAAACAAGGATTTATCAGAATTTAGTTTTAGATTATGCATTAAATCCTGATTTTGCCCAAATTGAAACAGATATTCCTCAGATAGATATAAATACAACTTATGCACTATATTATCCTGAAAAAAGACCTTTATTTATGGAAGGTTCCCAGTATATCAATATGCCGATAAATTTATTTTACACAAGGATGATAAATAATCCACTTTATGCATTAAAATTAACAGGTGAAATTTCAATTTTTGACATTTATTTTCTTTCTTCTTATGATGAAAATACTCCATTTATTTTACCTTTTGAAGATGCAAGTTTTAGTTTTGGAAGTGATAAAAAAAGTTTTATAAATCTTTTAAGGGTTCGTTCTGATTTTTTAAATAAAGAATCATATATAGGATTTTTAATAGGGGATAGAGAGTTAAAAAGAGATAATTTTGATAATGGTTATGGAAGGATTTTTGGGTTAGATGCTGGAATAAAATTTTTTAAACATTTTTTAATAAATTATCAAGGAGGATATTCTATTATAAAAGAGCCTGAGGATACAAATTTATTCAGAGGGATAGGGATAAATTTTAAAGATTATACAGACAGGTTTGATGGTGAAAAGTTCTCTGGATATGCAAATAGATTAAGTTTTTCCTATTATATTAGAAATTTAAGTTTAGATTTATTTTACAAAGAAAATTCAGAGGGTTTTCGTTCTGATATTGGGTATATAGGGAGAAATAATTTTAAAAAGAGGGGGTTTGGGGTAACACCTATTTTTTATCCAAACAAATTTGGGGTGTCGCAATTTTCTTTTCATATAGATTATTCAAAAGAAACTAATTTTGAAGGGATATTTAAGGAAGAGTGGATAGGTGGCTTTTCAAATATCAATTTTTCTTTCGCTCAACTTTCTTTAGGAGCAAGTTATTCCCTTTCAAATACAAATACATTTAACTTTTATTTTCAACATTATTCAAGATTTAATGGCATTTATCATTATTCTTTCTGGTTAATGGCAAATCCTTATAAATTCCTGTATTTCAATGTAACTTATGCAGGAGGTAAAAGCATATTCTATCAATATGACACCCTAGCTTATCAAACTTCTATATTCGGCTCTTTGAGTTTAATTTTTACAAAACTAACTTTAAATTTTTGGTTTAACAAAGCAATATATCATTTAGAAAAAGAAAATATTGAAGCCACAGTTTTCAGCCATACCTTGCAATACAGTTTTACAGATAAAATTTCTTCAAGAGTAATGATTACTTATTATAAAAAACAAGTTGGCATTTATCCTTTATTTTCTTACGAATTAACTCCCTTTACAGTTTTTTATCTTGGAGCAAATATAAATACAATGAAATATCCTGATAAAATGGAGGGTAAAGATCATCAAGTATTTTTAAAGTTTCAGTATGTTTTTAAAATTTAAATAAATATTCCAAATTTCAAAAATTTATGCAAATTTAATTAAGTGGATATTTATATTCTGGGTAGGACAAATAGGTGTTATAACTGTCATACTTTTTATTTTTTTAAAATTTGTAAGATAAATTTTTACCCTGAAAAATTGGTTCTATCCCGAACACAGGGATAAATTCAAAAGGAGTTAAAATGAATTAAAAACTTGATTTTTTTATTACTTTTAATTAAAATTTTTAAACAATGAAAAAAATTTTTCTCTTAATTTTCATCTTTTTCTATTTCTGTGAAAGGAAAGTTGAAACAATAAGAGAAATTGTTTTTCCTGAAGGGCCATTTATAGTTGAAAGTGTTTTATGCACTAAGGTTGTTGATGGAAATCCCTACGGTATTACAAATCAATTTTTTATCGGTGATACAGTAAACTTATGGATTTACTGGATGGGAATGAAAGGTAAGCATAAAATAAGTTGTTTCTGGGTCAAGCCTGATGGACAGGATTTTGCCCGTGATTCCATTCTTGTTGATTCTGATTCTACAAAACTTATTACTGTATTTTCTGTGGTTACAAGGAGTTATGACCCTATAGGGGAGTGGTCCTGTGAAATTTACCTTGATAAAAAATTTCAGAGGAGCTTATTATTTTATCTTTCTCAATAAATTTGGAAAGTTTAAAAAATATACTTTTTGATTTGATAAGGATACCTTCAGAAAGTAACAATTTAAAGGCTCTTAAAGAAATAGTCGATTATGTTGAAAATATTTTCAAGTATAAACCCATTTTTATAGAGAGAATTGAGGTTAATAATAAACCTTCAATTTATTTATCTTTTGAGAAAAATTATAATCCTTCAGTTTTATTTTCAGGTCATCTTGATGTTGTTCCCCCTGATTCTCCAGAACAGTTTGTCCCTTATGAAAAGGATGGAAAAATTTATGGAAGGGGTTCTTTTGATATGAAAGGTTCCTGTGCTTCAATGATTGTTCTTTTACTTGAACTTATTGAGAAAAAAATTAAAAAAAATATTGCTTTTCTTTTTACAACAGATGAAGAGGTTGGTTCAAAGGATGGTGTTGAATACTGGGTGAAAAATAAAAATTTACTTCCAGATTTTGCAATAATCCCTGATGGTGGTTTTAATTTCAAGATAATGAATGAGGGTAAGGGGGTATTGCATGTTAAATTTAAGGCATTTGGAAAATCAGCTCATGGTTCAACACCATGGGAAGGAGAAAATGCTGCTGATAAATTAATCAATCTATATAAAGAGTATAAACTCTGGGTTGATTCTGAAAAAGGTCCACCTGAGGAACCAACCTGGAAAATTACCCTATCCCTTGGAAAGTTTAATGCAGGAAAAGCAGTTAATATTGTTCCAAGTGAGGCAGAAATGGAGCTTGATTTCAGATTTCCTCCACCCTGGAGGGCAAAGGATTTTGAGAATAAATTAAAAGAATTTTTGAAGGATAAAAAGGGTATAGAAATGGAAGTTAAAAGTTATGGAGAGCCTGTTTATACTGATAGGGAAAATCCTTACTTAAAAAAATTTGCAGAATCTGTTAAGAAAATAAAGGGAAAGGTGGAATATGGAAGGATATATGGTGCTACTGATGGAAGATTTTTTGCAGAAAAAGGGGTTCCGGTTCTTATGATTTATGGAATTGGTGATGGAATACATGGAAGAGATGAATGGGTTGATTTAAAATCCCTTTATGATTTAAAGGAAATATTTTTGGACTTTTTAAATAGAATATGAAGAAAGTAAAAGTTTTTCTTGCTCAACTTTCAACTCAACTTGGTGATGTTAAGGGAAATGAGGAAAAGATTTTGAAGGCAATAGAAATGGCGAAAAAGGAAAAGGCATATATTTTTGTTACTCCAGAACTTTCAACTCTCGGTTACGGAAGCGGTGATATATACCTTGATAAGGTGGATGAAAATTTAATTTCCCTTGATAGAATAAGGAAAGAAGTTGATGATTTTTATGCAATAATAGGTTATGTTGAAAAGGATAGTTACGGTTTCTTTTACAACTCAGCTTGTTTGATACATGATAAAAAAATTATAGGAAATTACAGAAAGGTTCAACTTGTGAATTACAGATTGTTTGATGAAAAAAGATACTTTAAAAGAGGAACAAAATTAGATGTATTTAATATAGGGGGGATAAAGATAGGGATTCTTATATGTGAGGATGTTTGGTTTCCTGAGCCTTCAAGAGCAATGGCTTTAAGGGGAGCTGATTTACTCATTGTTCTTGGGGCTTCACCCTATGAAAGATTTAAAAAGGAAATATGGGAAGATTTTTTAGTTCAAAGGGCAAGGGATAATATAATTCCCCTTGTATTCTGCAATCAGGCAGGATGTCAGGATGGAGTTACATATCTTGGATATTCAATGTATGTTTCAGCATCTGGAAATATTTTAAAAACAGGAAAATTACTTGAAGAGGATTATGTTATAGCCATAGTTGATCTTGAAGAAGCAAAAAGGTTGAGAAGGAGAGATACAAGGTTGAGGGAATTAAGAAAGGATATTCTTGAGGAATTGTTAAAAGCGTACGAGGAGATGGAAAATGGTGGAAGTTAAATTTAAGGAGGAAGAGTTAGAACTTGTAAAGAAAGCAATTGTAAATTCAATAAGGGAAAGGGTTAAAAAATTTAATTTTAAAGGTGCTGTTATAAATCTTTCAGGTGGTGTTGATTCTTCTCTTGTTTTAAAATTGGTAAGTCTTGCTATTGGGAATAAAAAGACCTATGCCCTTATATTGCCTGAGGAAGGTATTACTCCAAAAGAAGATGTTGAAGATGCTTTAAAACTCTGTAAGGAACTTAAAGTTAATTATGAAATTATACCTATAAATAAGCCTCTTTCAGCCTTTAAGGAGACTTTAAAGGATATAAAAGGGGATATAGATTGGGGTTTAACAAATTTAAAACCAAGAGTCAGAATGATCTATGCTTATTTTTATGCAAATGCAAAAAAATTGCTTGTGGTAGGGACTTCAAATAAAACTGAGCTTCTTTTAGGTTATGGAACAAAGTATGGAGATCTTGGTGCTGATATTTACCCTATAGGAGACCTTTATAAAACCCAGGTCTGGCAACTTGCTGAATATATAAGTATTCCAACTGATATTGTTAAAAAAACGCCCTCTGCAGGCCTCTGGAAAGGTCAAACTGATGAGGAAGAGCTTGGTTTTACATATTATCAGATAGATAGAGTTTTATACTGTCTTGTTGATCTTGAGTTATCTGTTAGAGAAACATCTGAACTTTTAAATATTAGTGAAAATGCTGTAATGGATTTATATGAAAGGATAGTTAAAAATGAGCATAAAAGGAGACCGCCAACAATAACAAAAATTTCAAGAATGTGTCTTGATAAGGATTGGCGTTATCCTGTTGAGAGATTTTAAATTAGTGGAAAGTTTTCCAGGGCTTAATATTAAAAAAGAGGGTATAGTATTAACAGGAAGTGATAAGAGTCTTTTTTTTATTGATAAAGAGGGAAGAATTCTTTATGTTTTTTTAGAAGATAAGGGTTATAGGATTGGACTTTCAGGTGAGATTATAGAGAAAAAGAGAAAAAATGGAGAAAAAGTAATAAATAGATTTAAATCTTTAAGGTTTTTAAAAAAAATTTATGAAAGGGCAGAAAATATTCTTGAAGATGAATTTTTTAAAGAAAACAGAGATTTTTTAAAGGATTTTTTGAAAAAGGGTTATGAAAATTTTAAAAGCACAATAAATAGTTTTAAAGAAGTTTATGGAAAGGTTCCAATAGTTCCACCTGATATGTATTTATCTCTTTATATTCAAGTAACAAGGGGTTGTTCTTATAATAAATGCACTTTCTGTAATTTCTATAAAGGAGAAAAATTTAGAATTTTGAGCAAGGAGGAATTAATTTTACATATTAATAAGGTAAAAAAATTTTTTGGTAAAGGTATAAAAACAAGAAAAAACATTTTTCTTGGTGATGCTGATGCTCTTTTATTGACAGAGGATAGGATTTTTGAGTATGTTAAATTAATAAAGGATAGTTTTAAGGAGGAAAGTTTGAGTAAAATTTCTTCTTTTTTAGATGTTTGGACAGGAAAGAAAAAAAATTTAAGCTTCTGGCAAACTTTAAAGGAATTTTCCCTTTTCAGGGTATATATAGGTCTTGAATCAGGAAGTGAAAATTTATTAAAGAGACTTAATAAACCCTTTAATCCTGAGGAGTTTATTTTTTTAGTGGAAAATTTGAAAAAGGCGGGTATTTCAGTGGGTGTAATTATTCTTCTTGGTATAGCGGGTGATTTAGAGGAAGAGCATAAATCAAAAACTTATGATTTATTAAAAAATTTAAGTCTTGATAAAAGTGACATTTTATATCTTTCTCCTTATTATCCCTTTAAGGGTTTGTACCCTGAGAAAGCTAGTTATGAGGAAATAAAAAGGGAGATAGATTTTTTTAAATTACTTTTCTCTGAGAAAAAAATCAGGGTTTCAGTTTATGATATCAGGGAATTTGTTTATTAAATTTTATTTACCTCTAAAAACCTTATAAGATCAAGGGTAAAGGCACAGGAAAAGTGGAGTAGTGTTGGGGTAAAAATGGATTTATCTTTATAGGCAATATATCCAAGAACTAATCCGGCAATGAAGGAACCGTATATTTCAGGGACAGGTTTTCCAAAATGGACGAGAACATAAGGAAAATTACTTATTAATATTGATTTTATTCCAAAAAATCTTGAAAGCCCGATAACAAGAACACCTCTAAAGAAAACTTCAGTTGATAAATATGTGAAAAAATTTATAATTTCATAAATTGTAAAAATTCTTAAAGATAAAAGTGCTTTTTTATATTCTGGATAATATTTTTTAAAATCAGGTCTTTCAGATGCATAGATTAAAAGGGGAAGCATTAAAAGGTAACCTAAAACCATAATCAGAGAATTTTGTTTTAAAAATTAAAATTAGGAGAAAGGGAAAAAGAAAATCAGGAAGATAGATTAGAATTTCTTTCAAGAAATAGGATTTAGCCATAAGATTGTTGATGAACTCAAAGGAAATACCCATATACCGGGTAAATGTTAAAATAAGAGGGGCAAAAATAAGTATAAATACATCTTCCATAGGACTTGAAAAATAAAATTAAATCTCTTATAATTATTACATGCTGAAAATAAGACTTGCAAGATTTGGTAAAAATAAAGAACCCAGGTACCGAATTGTGGTTATGGATTCAAGAAATAAAAGGGAAGGAAGGGTTATTGATATAATTGGACATTATGACCCGAAAAGAGATTCTGATTTCAAGATTGATTTACAAAAAATTGAGGAATGGACTTCTAAAGGTGCTAAAATGACTGAAAGGGTTATTTCCCTTGTTAAGAGAGCAAAAAGAGAATCCCCCGCGTCTTCAAACTGAAAAATTAAACTTGTGGGTTCAAGTCCCTCAAATGCCTAAACCTGTGGAGGTAAAAAATGAAAGGAGAACAGGTTGAACTCAAAGACCTAATAGAATATATCGTAAAACATCTTGTGGATGAACCTAATGCTGTAGAGGTTAAAGAGGTTTCAGGAGAAAGAGCTGTTATATATGAACTCAGAGTTAGACCCACAGATGTGGGAAAGATAATTGGAAAGGGTGGTAGAACTGCCCAGGCTCTAAGAACCCTTGTTAGTGCTGTTGGAGCTAAAAAGGGTAAAAGAGCTCTTCTTGACATTATAGAACCTGGTTCAAGTGGTAGTTTTTAATTTGAGTGCAAAATTTTTATATCTTAAAAATTCTAAAGAGTTATGGAAAAGAAGGAAGAGTTTTAGCGAAACTTCTTATAGATAATGAAAAAATTTTGCAAAGAGGTAAAAAGTTATTTTTCTATTATAAAGGTGAAGAAAGATTCTTCTTTTTAAAAGGGTTTGAAAGACGCGGGGGAAAATCTTATATAATAACTTTAAGTTCCATTGACTCAAAAGAAAAAGCTGATTCTTTAAAGGGAACTTATCTTTATATAAAAAAAAGAGAAAAAAGAGATGAAGAAAATATAACGGGTTACAGGGTTTATGATGTTAAAAGGGGGTACTTAGGTAAAATTGATTTTGTTGAAAAAACATTTTTTCTAAAAAGACTATATATTAAAACAGAAGAGGGCAAAGAAATTATTTTACCATGGGTAGAGGATTTTGTTAAAGGTATTGATAAAAAAAAGAAATTAATAAAAGTTAATGCAGAAAATTTAATTTAAAAAATGAATATCTATTGTATCACACTTTTCCCTGATTTTTTTGAAAAGATTAAAGAATTTGGTCCAATAAAAAGGGCAATAATATCGGGTTCGCTTTTACTTAAAGCAATTGATTTAAGAAAATTTGCAGAAGGTCCAAAGGAGGTAGACGATAGACCCTACGGTGGGGGAGGAGGAATGGTTATAAGGGTTGATGTTACTGTAAAGGCTTTGAAAAGTATAAAGGAAAATACTTATAAAATTCTACTTGATCCAAGAGGCAGGGTTCTGAATCAAAAAATAGTTCACGATTTATCAAAAAAAGAAAGTATAACAATTATATGTGGAAGATATAAGGGAATTGATGAAAGGATAAGAGATTATGTGGATGATGAAATTTCCATTGGTGATTATGTTATATCAGGAGGGGAACCAGCAGCATATGTTCTCATTGACGCAGTTTCAAGACTTTTACCCGGCTCAATGGGAGATAAGGATTCAAGAGAAGAAGATTCTTTTGAGAAGGGAATCCTTGGCTACCCTGTTTACACAAAGCCAAGAGAATTTGAAGGAAAAAAAGTTCCAGAAATTTTGATTTCAGGGAATCATGAAGAAGTAAGAAAGTATTTAAAAAAAGAAGCTCTTAAAGAAACACTTCTGAAGAGAAAAGACCTTATTGAAAAGGCAAATTTAGAGGAAGAGGATAAAATTCTCTTAAAAGAGATTGAAAAGGAATTAAAAGAAAAGGTATAATTAATTTTTCAAAGAGTTTATCCCAGGGAGTTCAATTCTCCTTTTAAAAATTTTTTTAAGAAATGGAGACTCTCATAAAAAAAGTTGAAGAGAAATTTATGAAAAAGGATATTCCTGATTTCAGGGCAGGTGATACTGTAAGGGTTCATGTTAAGATTACAGAATTAAAGGAAGATCCAAAAACAAAGAAGCTTATAGAGAAGACAAGAATTCAGCCTTTTGAAGGTATTGTTCTTGAAAGAAGAGGGAGTGGATTATCAGAAACTTTTACGGTTAGAAGAGTTACTCAGGGAATTGGTGTTGAAAGGACATTTCCTCTCCATTCACCTTTTATTGAAAAAATAGAAGTTGTTAGAAGGGGTAAGGTAAGAAAGGCGAAAATTTTCTGGATAAGGGAGAAAAAAGGTAAAAAGGCAAGAATTAAGGAGTTAAAGTAATTTGGAGAGTGTTTACAGGTTTTTAGATTATATTAATATAAAGGCAAAAAAACCAGTTGGAGTAGACGAAGCAGGAAGAGGTCCACTTGCAGGTCCGATAGTTGCTTGTGCCTTATATGTTCCAGAAGGAGAAAATATTTCTTTTGTAAGGGATTCAAAAATTTTAACTTATGAGAAAAGAAGAGAGTTTTTAGAAAGGTTATTAGAAAAAAATATTAAATTTGGTTTAGGATTTGTTTTTCCAGAAGAGATTGATAGGATTGGTATTCAGGAAGCAAATTATCTTGCTATGAAAAGAGCGATAAGAAATTTAAGAATAAAGCCTGACCTTGTTCTTGTTGATGGATTTAAAATAAGGTCTTTAAAAAAGAGACAGGTGGTAGTTATAAAAGGTGATAAAAGAATTGATGTAATAGCAGGAGCAAGTATAATAGCAAAGGTAACAAGGGATATGTGGATGGAGGCTATGCATGAAATTTTTCCTGATTATAGATTTGATATAAATAAAGGATATTATTCTGATTTTCATGTTGAAATGATAAGGAAAAAGGGGATTTCTCCTTTACACAGGAAAACTTTTGAACCTGTTAAAACAATTTTAAAAGAAAGGGGGATTTTATGAAAAAATTTATATTTGGAAACTGGAAAATGAATATGTTAAAGGAAGATATTAAAAAGTGGAGAGAGGATTTTTTGAAGGAGTATAGTGATAAAAATGAAAAAATTGAAATAGCAGTTTTTGTTCCTTTTACTCACATAAGTTATGCAAAAAGGATTCTGTCAAAAATAAATGTTGAAGTTGGTGCTCAAAATGTGTATTTTGAGGAAAAGGGTGCTTTTACAGGTGAGATTTCTCCTTTACATCTTAAAGATTTAAAAGTAAAAAGAGTAATAATAGGGCATTCAGAAAGGAGAAAAATTTTTAAAGAAGATGATGATTTACTGGCAAAAAAATTAAAAAAGGCAATTGAATTTGGATTTAAACCCGTTTTCTGTGTTGGTGAAACTCTTGAAGAAAGAGAAAAAGGAGAAATAGAGAAAGTTCTTGAAAAACAGATAAGGGAAGGTTTTAAGCTTCTTCAAAAAGAAGAAATAAAAAAAATAATAATAGCCTATGAACCAGTTTGGGCAATAGGAACAGGAAGGGTAGCAACTCCTGATGAAGCACTTTTAGCTCATAAGTTTATAATTGAATTTATGGAAAAAAATTTTGGTGTAAAAGTTCCTGTATTATATGGAGGAAGTATAACCCCTGAGAATTTTGACCCTCTTATTTCAAAGGAAGAGATTTCAGGTGGTCTTGTTGGAGGAACCTCCTTGAAAGGAGATTTATTTGCAAAACTGATAAAAATTGCTTTAAATTATACTCTATGATAGGGCTTTTAATTTTTTTACATGTATTCTTTGTAATAATTTTAATTGCAGTTATTCTTGTTCAGCAGCCAAGGGGAAGGGGGCTTGGTGCTTTTTTTGGCGGAGGTGCTCAGGACCTTCTTGGTGTTAGGGGTACTCCAACTTTTTTCCAGAAATTGACCTGGGGACTTGCTGCTTTTATAGGGCTTCTTGCTATTTTAATTGCAATTTTCTCAAAATCCAGTTCACCTGAAAATAGAGCTCGTATTAGAGAAAGTCCTGGTATTTATAATATTATTCCATTATTTTCAGAAGAATCAAAAGGAGAAAGTTCACCTCTTCCCTTACAAGAAGAGAAGGGAAAGGAAGAGAAAAAATAATTTACTTTTAAAATCTTTTAAAAGTATAATCATAAATATGAAAAAAGTAATTGTTGCTGTTAGTATTACACCTATTGGCACAGGAAGCGCCTCAGTTTCAGAGTTTATAGCAGAAAGTTTGAAAGTTCTTGATAAATATCCTGATATAAAGTATGAGATAGATCCAATGTTTACAATTCTTTATGGTGATAAAGAAAAAATTTTTAAGGCTATAATTAAAATGCAGGAGGCTATGTTTAAAAAGGGAGCAATGAGAGTTTCAACGGTAATAAAGATTGATGAAAGGAGGGATAAAGAGCAGAGTCCTCTCGATAAGATTGAGTCCCTTAAAAAACATTTTAAAAAATAAATATGGTTCAAACCCAATTTTTTAAAATTTAAAAAATGAAAATATCAAAAAGAATTCAAGAGGCTCAATATTCTCCTATAAGAAAGTTTTATACCTTTGCTAATGAAGCAAAAAAGAAGGGTATAGAAGTTTTTCATCTTAACATTGGAGAACCTGATGTTAAACCACCTGAAACCTTTTTTAGAGCAATAAGGGAATTTAATAAAGAGATAATTGGATATGGACCCTCTGATGGTATTCCTGAACTCAAAGATGCCTGGTACAGATATTATTTAAGAAGAGGATATAAAATTGAACCAGAAGATGTCCTTGTAACAATAGCAGGCAGTGAAGCACTTATTTTTTCTTTTTTCAGCACTGCTGATGAAGGAGAAGAAATAATTGTATTTGAGCCCTTTTATACAAATTATAATACTTTTGCCAAAATTGCAGGTGTTAAACTTGTTCCAATTCCGACCTCTATAAAGAACAATTTCTTACTACCTCCTGAAAAGGAAATAGAGAAATATATTAATAAGAAAACAAGGGCTATTGTTTACGCAAATCCCAACAATCCAACTGGAAAAGTTTACTCTAAGGAGGAAATAGAGGTTTTAATCAGGTTAGCAAAAAAACACAATCTTTTTATAATAGCCGATGAAGTATACAGGGAATTTGTATATGGAGATTATAAACATTATTCAATTCTTGAATTTGAGGATATTTATGATTTAGCAATTGTGGCTGACTCAGTATCCAAAAGGTATTCTCTCTGTGGAGCAAGAATTGGTGCCATTGTTACACGAAATAAAAAATTAAGGGAAAATATTTTAAAACTAATGCAGGCAAGGCTTTCTCCTCCCCTTGTTGAACAGTATGCCTGTGCAGAAGTTATTAATAAGGAGGATAAATTTATAGAAGAATGTAGGAAAGAGTATGAAAAGAGAATAAAACTGGGAATGAAAATATTAATGAGTTCAAATTATATTTTTTCCTTTGAACCACACGGTGCCTTTTATACGATGGTTGATTTAAAGGATATTAACAGTGAAAAGTATACAGAGTTTTTATTAAGGGATTTTGAAATAGAAAGGAAAACTGTAATGGTGGCACCTGGAAATGGATTTTATGTTTCAAAAGGAAAAGGTGAAAATGAAGTAAGAATAGCTTTTGTTTTAAATTCAAATAAACTGAAAATTGCACTAAACATATTTTTAGAGGGAATTAAGAAATTTAAAGAAAAAAAATAAATGAAAAATTTAAAGATTCTATTTGCCTCTGATTTTTATTATCCTTATGTAGGAGGAATTTCCGAGCATATTTATCATTTAAAAAAAGAGTTAGAAAAAAGGGGTCACGATGTTTATGTTTTAACATGTGGTTATAGTAAAGATGATTTTCCTGATTACAAAGATGATGAGAAGACAATAAGGATAGGAAAATCAATTCCGATTCTTTTTAATAAATCCGTTGGCAGAGTTACTTTTTCAGCAAGAGGTGGAAAAAAAATAAAGGAAATAATTGAAAAAGGTAAATTTGATATTATTCATACTCATGGTCCCCTTGCCCCCATGATGCCCTATTATGCTTTAAAGTATTCCAATACTTTAAATTTTTCTACATTTCACGCTGCTCACGACCCTTCAAAACTTTATGAAATATTTAAAAGACATTTGATTAAAATTTTTGAAAAAATTCACGGGAAGATCGCAGTTTCTCCAGTTGCAAGAGACTCAATAAAGAGACATTTCGGAGGTGAATATAGGATTATCCCGAATGGAGTAGATGTTGAAAGATTCAGTCCTTCAAACAGAGGAAAAAGCATTTTACCGAAGGATAAAAAAATTGTTCTCTTTGTTGGAAGGTTTGAACAGAGAAAGGGTTTTAAATATTTAAGAAAAGCTTTTAAAAAGGTATTGAAAGAAGTGAAGGATGCTCATCTTGTGGCTGTTGGAACAGGTCCTCTTTTAAGAATTGAAAAAGAAAAAGCAAAATTTGAATTGAAGGATAATGTTACATTTCTTGGGAGAGTTTCCTTTGAAGATTTACCTAAAATTTACGCTAATTCACATGTTTTTTGTTCCCCTGCTATAGGTTACGAATCTCAGGGGATTGTTTTACTTGAAGCAATGGCATCATCTGTTCCTGTTGTAGCTTCAAATATAGAGGGGTATAGATTCGTTTTGGAAGATGGGAAAGAAGGTTTTCTTGTGGAGCCCAAGAATCCTGAGGATATTGCTGATAAGTTAATTTATCTTTTAAAAAATGAGGATTTAAGATTAAGTATGGGTAATAGGGGTAGAAAAAAGGCTATAGAAGAATTTTCATGGGATAAGATTGCTTCTGAAGTTGAGTCCTATTATTTTGAAATTAAGGAGAAAATAAAAATTGAAAGATAAGGGAATTACAAAAGTTTTTAAAAACAGGAATTTTCTTTTATATTCCCTTGCTCAAACAATTTCCCTTATAGGAGATAAACTTGACCATATGGCTTTAATAGCACTTGTTAGAGCTTACGCTTATGGACATTCGGTTGCCTTTTCACATCTTGCTTTCTTTTTTACCATTCCAGGTGTTATTTTCGGACCAATTGCAGGTATAATTGCTGACAGGATGAATAGAAAAAAAATACTTATTTTTGGTGATTTTGCAAGAGCTTTACTTGTTATTATGATACCTCTTCTCGTTTTATACTTCAGACATATATTCCCTATGTATTTTATAGTGTTTTTTGTTTTCCTTATTGGTGTTCTTTATAATGCAACAAAAATGGCTATAATACCAGGGCTTTTAAAATCAAGTGATGAAATTTTAGCAGCTAATTCAACTATAACTTTAGCTGGAAGACTTGCAACAGTTCTTGGACTTTTTTTTGGAGGACTTATTGTGGACTGGGAAATATGGAAAAATTTTGGTATTGAAGGATGGCAAGCGGGTTTTTATCTTGATGGAATCACTTTTTTCATTTCGGGCTTTTTTTTAATTTTTATTTTTATTCCTGACCACAGAACACATAAAAAAGAAGAACTTGCAAAATTAATAATTGAGGAGGAAAAAAATTATTTTCAAAAAACTGTTTCTGATTTAAAAGACGCCCTCTCATTGATAAAGAAAGATAAAAATGTATCCTTTGTTCTTTTTTCAATTTTATTTCTTGTATTTGTAGGTGCAAATGTATATGTTTTAATTGTTATTTTAGTTCAACAGTTTCTTGGATATGGAACGACTGGAGTGGGAAAACTTGGAGCTTTAACTGCTTTTGGAATGGCTTCAGGTGCTTTTATACTGGGTTTTCTTGGTGATAAATGGGACAGAAAAAATGTTATCATATATTCCTTTCTTATAATTTCAGCTTTACTTATAATTTTTCCCTTTTTTAAAAAATTTGCCTATATAGGTCTTTTCTCCTTTTTAGGTGGTCTTTTACTTTCACCTGTTATGATTTCTCAGGATACACTTTTACATGAAAATGTTCCCTCAGAATTCAGGGGAAGAATATTTGCAAGTAAGGAGTTAATTATAAATGGTATATTTCTTATTTTATCCTATATTTTTGGGATTCTTGCTGAATGGATTTATCCAGCCAAAATTATATTTTTTAACGGTTTAATTTTACTGTTTTTTACTGTATTTTTTCTTTTAAAAACAAAATGAAAAAGAAAAATATTCTTATAGTGGAATCTCCGTCAAAGGCAAAGACAATTGAAAAATATCTAAAAGGTGAATTTAAAGTTCTTGCCTCAAGGGGTCATGTTAAGGATTTACCAGAAAATAAGTTTGGCGTTGATATAAAAAAAGATTTTGAGCCAGAATTTGAAATAATAAAAAATAAGAAAAAGATTTTAGAAGAGTTAAAAAAAGAAGCAAAAGATGCTGAAAAAATTTTATTGGGCTTAGATCCTGATAGAGAAGGGGAGGCAATTGCTTTTCATATAAAGGAGATAATTAAAAGAAGTGATGCCAAAAGAGTGCTTTTTTACGAAATAACAGAAGAGGAAGTTAAAAAAGGAATAGAGAATCCTATTGAAATTGATATGAATAAAGTGGAATCACAATTTTCAAGAAGAATCCTTGATAGAATTGTAGGTTATAAGGTTTCTCCTTTACTTTGGAAATTGATAAAAAGGGGACTATCTGCAGGGAGAGTTCAGACTGTTGCTTTGAGATTATTGGTAGAAAGAGAAAGGGAAATAGAGAATTTTATTCCAGAAAAATATTTTAAGGTTGAGGTTATTTTTTTAAAAGATGGAGTAGAGTTTAAAGGTGAGATAAAAAAATATAAGGGGAAGGATGTAAGCAAAATAAAGGAAAGAGATCTTGCAGAAGAAATAAAAAATAAAGTTTTAAATTCTCTTATAAAGGTAGAAAATGTAGAAAGTAAAATTAGAGAAATAACTCCACCTGAACCTTTCAAAACAAGCACTTTACAGGAAAGTGCTTCTAAGACTCTTTCTTTTTCACCTGGCAAAACAATGCAGATAGCACAGAGATTATTTGAAGGACTTGAAACTCCTGAAGGAAGAATAGGGCTTATAACATATCACAGAACAGATTCTGTTAGAATAAGTGAGAAAGTAATACCTGAGATTAAAAAGAAGATAAAAGAAATTTTTGGTGAGGAATACGTTAGAAAAAAGGAAAGAGTATTTAAGGAAAAAGGGAAAATTCAAGGAGCACATGAGGGAATAAGACCTACAAAGTTAAACTTAAAACCAGAAGATCTTTTAAATTATTTAAATGAGGATGAACTTAAACTTTATGAAATTATATATTTAAGAACCCTTTCATCTTTTTCTGAAAATGCAAAAGTTGAGGATAAAAAAATAAAGTTTATAAATGGCGAAGTTGAAGGAGAAATAAAGGGTAAGAAGATAGTTTTTGATGGGTTTATGAAAATAATAGGAAAAGATTTTGAGGAAATCTATATTCCTCAGCTTTTAAAAGGGGAAACATTAAAAATAAAGGATGTAAATATTTTAGAGAAAGAAACAAATCCACCTGAAAGATATACAGAGGCTGAACTTATTAAGACTTTAGAAAAACTCGGAATTGGTAGACCTTCAACATATGCGCCGATAATTGAAATTCTCTATCAGAGAAATTATGTGGAAAAAAGAGGTAAAACTCTATTTCCTACTGAACTTGGTAAAAAAGTTTGTGATATACTTGTAAAAGAATTTCCTGAAATTTTTAATGTTGAATTTACTAAGAAAATGGAAGATTTGCTTGATGAAATTGAAGAAGGAAATTTAAAGAGGAGGGAATTTCTCAAAAATTTCTGGGAAGAATTTAGTAAAGTTCTATTTAAAGTAGAGGAAAATCTTTATGGTTTGAAAAAGGAATATCTTGAGGAATATCTTGAGGAGCGATGTCCTGAGTGTGGAGAAAGGCTTTTAGTAAAATGGGGTAAATATGGTAAATTTATTTCCTGTTCAAACTTTCCTGAATGTAAATATAAAAGGGACTATATTGAAAAGAAATTTTTGTGTCCTGAATGTAAAGAGGGTTATTTAGTTAAAAGAAAAAGCAAAAAAATTTTTTATGGTTGTTCCCGTTATCCAGAATGTAAATTTGTATCAACTTTTCCTCCTGTTGAAAAAAAGTGTCCCTATTGTTCTTTTGATTTTTCTTTTAAAATTTATAAAAATAAAAAGACTTTTTATAGATGTCCCTCTTGTGGAAAATTTTTTAAATGATAACTTAAAATAATTTATGGTTTTATTAAGTATTATTCATTTAATTTTAAGTTTATTTTTTTCTTTCTTGCATTACAGGTTATTAACATTTTCAGGAGAAAAGTTTTTTTCCCTTCCTTTTTTTGTTATAACTTTTCTTCTTATGTTTTTTTTTAGATTTTTCAGATTTCCAATAAGAAACTTTTATTTTTTTTCCTTTTGTCCAGTAATATCTGCTTTTTTTTCTTACCTATCACCCTTTTCAGGAGCTTTTGCTTCATTCTTTTCAGTATTTTTATTTGGATATTTCATTTTAAAGGATAGTATAGAGAGTGCCCTTTATGGTTCTTCTTCCTATCTATCAGGAGCATTATTTTTAAGTCTTATTAGATATCTAAATTTTTCGATTAATTTAAAATTGCTTATTTTTCTTATAATTACCTCTTTTTTATATCCTCTTTTTTTCTATTTTCCTCTAATATTAAATTCAAGATTTTCATTTAAGAAACATTTATATATTCTTTCAAGAGAGATTGTTTTTCTTTTCTTTTATACTTCTTTAATTTTCTTTATTTTTAATTTCTTAAGGGATAAGAACATTTATGGTTTTATTATACTTATTCCTGTTATTTTTATAAGTGTATTGATTCTCAGAGATTCTCTAAAACTTGATAGACTTTCTCTTTTACATAAAATAGAGGAAAGTCTTTCCGGTGTTTTTTCCCTTGAGAAAGCCTTTCAAAATGTTAAGAACATACTTCTTGATTATATTCCTTTTGATTACATGAAAGTTTTTGTTAAAGAGAATGAAAATTTTAAGTGTATTTTTTCTGATGATAAAGATTATGCTGGGGAGATTTTTTCTTTTAATCTCTTTAATGATTTATTAAAAAAGGAAAGAATTTATATTAAAAAAAAGGAAAAGGATTATAAATTTATTTCAAAAGATACTCTTTCCTTTTATGCGATATCTCTTTACAGGGATAATAAATTATCAGGTTTGATTATATTTGAATCTAAACTAGAAGATAATTTTTCTGAAGATGATAGAGAAAGGCTTTTAACTGTTTCTTATTTAGTGAGCAGAATAATTGGAAGTTATCTTTCAATTCAGGAATTACCCAATCTTTCTGAAACTATTATGGAGAGAACATCAAGAGTTATAGAAATGTTAAAGAATTTTGCTTCATATACGTCAAGATTTGGTCTTTCCCTTTCTCATGTTGAGGGTTCTTTTAGGGATATACAGGATAAAATAAGTAAAAATTTTGATATTCTTGAAAATATAGCTCGTGAATTTGAAAAAGGCTCTTCTGAACTTTCTTCTTTTGTTTCCTTCTTTAGAAGTAAAAGATCTTTAGTAGAGATGATGATTTATTCCTTGAAAATTGCTGAGGAAAGTTTTGAAAAGTTAATGGGTGAATTTAAAAAGTTAAAGGATAACATTTTTATGGTTGTATCTTTACTTGAAAAAATACAGGGTTTTGTTGAATTTATGAAAGATTATGCTTCTAAGACAAGACTTTTATCCCTTAATGCCTCTATTGAAGCAACAAGGATGGGTGAGGAAGCGAAGGGATTTTCCATAATAGCAGAAGAAATCGGAACACTTGCTCAATCAGTGGAAAATGTTATTGCAAAATTGACCCATGAATTTTCTTCTACAAGCGAAATACTTGAAAATACCAAAAACTTTATTGTTGAATATGAAAAATTAATTGAAAGTTATAAAGGAAAATTTATTGAATCTGGTGAAAAGGAAAAAGAACTTTTGATTAATACTCTTGATCTATTACCAAAAATTGAGAATTTACCTTTGTTTTTTGAAACTACTGTATTCAAGCTTACAGAAGTTATAAAGCTGATAGGTGAGGAATTACAGGAAACTGAAACCGGTAATCAGAAAATGAAAGAGATATTAGATGAACTCAAAGAAATTAATTATCTACTTGAAAAAATTGAGAATGGAATAAATGAATGTAAGCTTATCTCTGATAGAATGAAAATTCTTGAGGAAGAGATAAGAAGTGGTTGATAACAAAAGAATAAACATTGGAATAATAGGTGTTGGTCATATTTCCCAGATAGGGTATATTCCCTCAATTAAAAGATTAAGAGATAAAATAAAATTATATGCCTTATGTGATCTTGATGAAGCAAAGTTATATAAAGCAAAGGAAATATATGGTGCTGAAGCAATTTATACTGATTTTGAAGATTTACTTTCTGATAAAAATGTTGATGCTGTTATTATAACAACTCCAAATCATCTTCATTATCCAATTGCACTTGCTGCTCTTACTTATGGAAAACATATTCTCTGTGAATTACCTGTATCAATAAGACTGGAAGAGGCTTATGAGTTAAAAAAGAAAATTGTTGATACTCAAAGAATTTATATGCCTGCGATGAATTATTCTTTAAGGCCTGATATTTTAAAAATAAAGGAAATTGTTTTTGATAAAAAAGTTCTGGGTAATATCATTCATGTTAAATTTATAAGGAGAAGGAAAAGATTTGAATTCTCAGGTCCTCTATGGATGCAGGATCCAAATTCAGCTGGTTCAATTTTTCATTCAACTCTCATTCATATTTTTGAAATATATTATACATATTTTAAAACTGAACCCTTAAAGTTTTTAAAAGTTTTCAAAAAAAACGAGAATGGGATTGAATGGGAGGGGACCCTTTATTTAGAACTAAAAGATAATATCGGTGTTTTAATAGAAATTTTATGGGATCCTTTTATTGATAGTGATAAATTTCAGATTGAAATATACTGTGAAAAGGGAAATGCTTATCTTTCACCTTTTAAAATAGTTCAGAAACATTTTGGACAACTTATAGATATAACACCAAGAATAACAGAGGAAAAAAGTTTTTATAGACTTTCCTTTGATTTACTCCTTGAACATTTTGTTAACTCTATAACAGGAACTGAAACCCCTAAATTCAGAATCGATGAAGGAATCAGGATTCTTGAAATTATTGAAAAAATCAGAAGTTAAAAATATTTTTTTATTTATTTTATCCTTAATTTTGCTTTTATTTTCCTTTCCTCCTTTTTATTTTTTCCCTTTTGCTTTTTTCTCCTTTATTCCCCTTTTCATTTTATTAAAAAGGATTAAAAGAAGTTTTCTGACAGGCTTTTTATATGGCACTATTTTTTCTTTTTGCGAGTTGAACTGGATTTTTAACTTAACTCAGATTGAAAAGGAAGCAAGTTTTTGGATAACTCTTGGAACCTTTTTAATATTTTTAGCCCATGGAGTTTATTTTGGTGTCTTTACTTATTTTTTTAAAAAATTTTATAAAGAAAATTTTTCTTTTCTTTTAGTGCCCTTAATCTATACCCTTCTTGAAATAATCCGTTCGAAATCAGAGATAGGTTTTCCCTGGGTAGTTCTTTTTTTATCACAGAAAAATAATTTACCTTTAATTCAGATAATTGAAATTACAGGTCCATTTTTTATAACTTTCTTGATTGTTTTTTTTAATTTTTTAATTTTCACTTTAAAAAAATCATACTTAGCTTTTTCTATTTTTTTAATTCTTTTAATTCATATTTTCGGATTTTATCTTTTGAAAAAAGAAAATAGGGAATTTAGAAAAATTGATATAGCTATTTATCAACCTCACATACCTCTCAATTATTCTCAGAAAGAGGAATTTAAAATAGCAGAGAAAATATATGATTCTCTTTCTGTTAAAGGGGTTTTAATTTCTATATTCCCTGAATCTTCTATTCCTTCTTTTGCAAGATATGATACAAATGTATTGAAAATTGTAAGTAATTTTACAAAAAAGACTGAAAGTTATCTTATTTTTGGTAATGCTGATGCAATAAAAATTAAAGGAAAATACAGATTTTTTAATACTGCTTTTCTTGTAAATAAAAAAGGAGAGCTTATTGATTATTACCATAAAACCCATCTTACACCTTTTGGTGAGGCTTTACCCTATGATGAGATTTTTCCTGTTTTAAGAAAACTTGATTTCGGACAGGGAAATTATTCAAGGGGGAAAACTTTGAGGTTGTTTAGAATTGAAGACTTTTTAGTATTTGTTCCGATATGTTTTGAATCAATTTTTACAGAAATTTCAAGGGAAGCTGTTAAGAAAGGTGCTAATTTACTTGTCAATATAACAAGTGATGGTTGGTTTGGAAAATCGCTTGGTCCGAAAGTTCATAAGGACCTTGCAATCTTCAGGGCAATAGAAACAAGAAGGTATCTTGTAAGGTCAGCAAGAAGCGGGATAAGTTGTGTTATTGATGAAAAGGGAAGAATTCTAAAGGAACTTCCGCTCTTTAAAAGGGGTGTTATAAAAAGTGAAGTTAAAATTTTTACTCATAAGACTTTTTATGTTAAATATGGTTATTTAATTGATGTTCTATATTTTGTTTTATTTATTTTTTTAATAATTCTAAGGAGATTTCAAAAATTTTTTCAGGTTCAAAAAGACTTAAACATTTAAAATCTTTTCTTTTACAGTAATTTAAATTTTTTATTTCACAGGGATGACATTCAATAGGAGGTGTTATAAACTTATGATTTTCAAAATCAGGTGGTGTCCAGTTTAAGGGATTTGTATGTGTAAAAAGTGTTAAGGTTTTAGTTTTCTGTGATACTGCTATATGTTTAGGACCTGTATCAGGACCTATATAAAGTTTTGAGTGCTTTAATATAAAAATGAGTTCCCTTAAATTTGGTGAAAATATAAATTCTGGTTCTATTTTACATAATTTTTTAATTTCTAAAAATTTATTTTCTCCCATTCTATCAAATATAAAAAAAACATTAAATCCTTTCTCTTTAAATCTATCATTTAAAAAGGAAAAAATGTAGGAGGGAAAATCTCTTACCTTGCCTCTTGCGTAAGGGAAAATGGTGATATAATCTTTTTTTAATAAGTCTTTGAATTTCTTTTTAAAAACTTCCTCTTCCTCCTTATAAAGATAGGTTTCTGGCAATGGATTTTCAGGCTCGTTTTCTATATTTAAAAGTTTTAAAAGTTTTAATCTATGTTTAACTGTATAAGTAGGTGAGGGATCAAAGGGTATTTTCAAATTTAAAAAAGGTATTTTCTTTTTAAAGCCCATTCTATATTTTGGTCTTAAAAGAGCAAAAAGAATAATTGTCATAGAATTTCCCATCATATCAATAAAGAGGTCACATTTTTTAAAGGAAAGTTCTAAAAGATTTTTTTTAGGAAGGATTTCATCTATATAAGGGTTTGCTATGAGTACATCTTTATTTGAAGGTGATGTTAAGACTTTTAAATTTACATTTTTAAAATTTTCTTTTATTATTCTAAAAAGAGGTGTGTCAAGAATAAGGTCTCCAAGTCCTTTCCATCTGAAAAAGATAATGTTTTCAAAATATATATTTGTCATTAAGATTTTTATTTTATAATAAAGTTATGAAAAATAGAAATTTTTTTATCTTTATTTTCCTTTTTATTCTTTTTTCCTTTTTTTCTCTTTTTGCACCAATAACAGACGATGAGGGTATTCCTCTCAATGGCTCAATTCTTTTGCTTGAAGGGAAAGATATTTATAAGGATCTTGTTAAAATAGAAGGACCCTTCACTTTTTTGGTAAATTTACCTCTTCTTAAATTTTTTCCTCAGAACCTTCTTTTTCCGAGGATTTTTACATCACTTTTAGTTTCAATTTCTTTTCTTTTTATTTTTCTTTTGTCAAAGGAAATTCTAAATAAAAAATTTTCCTTATTATTTATTTTTTTATTTTCAATTAGTACTTTAATATTAACAGGTATTGTTCCTTCACATAAGTGGTATTCTTTTATTTTAAATGTTTTTTCAGTTTATTTTATTTTAATTTTTTTAAAAAATGAAAATAATATTTTTTTATTTCTATCAGGGTTTCTGACAGGTCTTAATTTACTTACAATGATAAATAATGGTTTGTTTAATTTTTTAAGTTTAGTAATATTTTTTTTGATAAAATATAAAAAAGATTTCTTTAAAATTTTAATGATATTTTGTTATGGTTTTTTATTACCTCTTATATTATGGTTTTCCTGTGCATTTTATAAAGGTATCCTTGATGATTATTTTAGAAGCATTTACATTTATGTAATTAAGGGAAGTTATACAAAGGCTCAGTGGAATTATAACAATGACTGGTTCAATTATTTCAATACCTTTAAAGATTTTTATCTTAATTTAATAAAATTAAAGATTAATCTGATTTACAGAAATTTTATTACATTTTTTGTGAATATACTTCCCCCTTTTATATATTTTATTTCTTTTATAAATTTAAAAAAGGAAAAGAACTCTTATTACTTTCTATTTCTTATAACAGGGTTTTTTCAGTTTATTTCAATGTTTATTCAGGGACCAAATGTGATGAGGGGTATTTACAGTTTTGGGATGGGTTTTTTGCTGATGTGTTATTTTTTAGAGAGAATGTATAAATCAGGATTAAAAAAATTCTTCTATATATTTTTACCTTTTTTTATTTATTTTCCTTTGAAATTTTTAACTCATGCAGAGTTTTTGATAAGGGGTAAGGTTTTTTTTAGTGATAAGAGGTTTTTAGTTTTTGTAAAGGAGGAAGAAAAGAGGGGGTATATGGAATTAAAGAAGTTTTTAAAAGAGAATACGGAGGGAAAAGGTGAGGTTTTTTTTCTTGATAATGGAACGATATTTTATTTTCTTTATGAAAAAGAAATACCGGTAAGGTATGATTTTATTGAGCCATATCTTTTGCCCTTTGAGTCAGAATTTGAGGTAGTTCAAAATTTAAATTTAAAGAAAATTAAGTATGTTATTCATACAGAAAATATTTTTTATCCAAAGGATTGGGAAAAAAGTTATATATATAATTTTGTAATTAATAGGTATGAGAAAATTGGAGAAATTGATTTTGGAGGAGGTAAAATTGCAAGGATCTATAGAATTAAAAGTATTTAGTTATTTTATTTTGTATATTTCAATATTATCGCATTCAAAAATTTTATCAAAGAATTCTTTATTTTTTAACAAGTTTAAAGTATAGGGACTTGCTTTATTTTTGAAATTTTCTGCAACGACAATAAGGTTAAAGCCTCTTTTTTTCATTTCATTAATATCAAGGCTATCAAGCCACTTTTTATATATAAGGGTATCCTTATCAGGTCTATGAGTGTTTAGATACCAATTATAACCTGGTGAACCTTCTGTATAAAAACTATAATAAATTATGAAACATTCAGTTTCTTTTTCAAATATTTTTGTATTTTCTATGTTGAAATTATGCCTTATAAAATTATATCACCATTTTCAGGAACTTACTTTCCAATTAATTTTTAAAATATTTTTTAAAGGTAAATATATAAAGTGTATCTTCTAAATTCCTATTAAGCTTGAATATTTAATTGTAAAATGTGTTTTTCAACATGGAAAAAATGGAGAATTGAAAATAGTGCATAAGAAAAGTGTGTGATAGTATAAGTGTAATTTTTTAATATAAAAAAGCAATCAGATATAACAGAAGCAGAAATAAAAAACATAAAAAGGGTAATCTAAATAAATAAAGAGTTTTGGTTCGAAAGA
Source organism: candidate division WOR-3 bacterium (assembly GCA_039804025.1). Taxonomy (NCBI): domain Bacteria; kingdom Pseudomonadati; phylum Caldifarciminota; species Caldifarciminota bacterium. The sequence goes on along the minus strand of JBDRZP010000003.1, from coordinate 75,931 downwards.
TTAATAGTTAAGGTCGGTAAGCCTGAAGAGAGAAAGAAACTATGATATATTCATTTAAGATTAAAATAAAAAAGTAGTTATGAACGTTCTAAGAGTTACAATTTTATAATATTTGGGATTAAAAAGATGAAGTAATAAAGATTGAGATTGATAGAAAGTAAGTAAAATTGCGAAAGATAGAAAAGAAAATAATATACCTGAATCAAAGAAAACCCATAATATTTGCAGGATGTAAGCTTAAAAAAAAAGATAATAAGAAAATACTCATATTTTCGAGAAAGGAAATTCCAAACATAAAAAATAAAGAAACATAATCAAAAGAAGAGCTCTTTAAAAATTAATTTAGATTAAAGATAATTGAGAATATTTTAAAATATGTATATTAAAATATTATATGTCAAAAAAGGGGTATTTTCTATTATTTATATCTATTTTTTTTATGTTTTCCTTATATTCCATTTTTGCTCCAATAACCGCTGATGAGGGTATACCCATTAATGGTTCTCTTATTTTACTTCAGGGTAAGGATATTTATAAAGATTTAATTAAAGTGGAGGGTCCTGTTACTTTCTTAATTAATCTTCCTATTCTTTACTTTTTTCCACAGAATCTTCTTTTTCCGCGACTTTTTACATCTCTTATAGTTTCATTTTCATTTCTATTTATTTTCCTTTTATCCATTGAAATTTTGGATAAAAAATTTTCTTTATTATTTATTTTTTTATTTACAATAAGCACTTTGATATTAAATATTATAGTTCCTTCCCATAGATGGTATTCCTTTATTTTATGTATTTTTTCCGTTTATTTAATTTTAAATTTTATAAAGTATAACAATTTTATTTTTTTATTTTTGTCAGGTTTTTTAGCGGGTCTTAATTTACTTACTATGATAAATAATGGTTTATTTAATTTTTTAAGTTTATCATTTTTCTTTTTAATAAAATACCGGAAAGATTTTTTTGAAATTTTCATTAAATTTTTATGTGGCTTTTTGATACCCTTATTGCTGTTTTTATTATATGCTTTTTTAAAAGGAATACTTATTGATTATTTTTATAGCGTTTATATTTACATAATCAAAGGTGGGTATTTAAAAGGTCAATATATATTTTATAATTTTTGGTATACTTATTTTAGATTTTTTAAAGATTTTTTTCTTGAAATTATTAGATTTGAGATTAATCTTGTTTACCGTGATTTTATTAAATTTTTTATAAATGTAATTCAGCCTCTTATATATTTTATTTCTTTCATAAATTTAAAAAGTGAAAAAAATTCTTATTACTTTTTATTTTTTATTACAGGATTTTTTCAATTTGTTTCTGGATGTATTCAAGGACCAGATTCTTTAAGGTGGCTTTTTAGTTTAGCGATGGTTTATTTATTGATGTTTTATTTTATTGAAAAGATATACAAGACAAAAAGGAAATTAATTTATTTTTTTATTCTTTTTTTATTTTACTTTCCTTTAAAATTTATTACACACACGGAATTCATTATAAAGGGGAAGGAATTTTATTCTGAGAAAAGATTCTGGGTTTTTGTTTCAAGAGAATGGAAAAAGGGATTTGAAGAAATAAAAGATTTTTTAGAAAAAAATAAAGTAGGTAAAAGTGATATCTTTGTATTAACTTTTGATTTTGGACCGATACTCTATTTCCTTTATGATAAGGAAATACCTGTAAAATACGATGTTATTCTTCCATATCTTTTACCTTTAGAATTAGAAATAGAAGTAGTTGAAACTTTGAGATTTAAGAAGATTAAATATGTTCTTATAACTAAATCAGATAGGTCTATGCCTAGAGTTAAACACTGGAATAAGAGTTATATATTTAATTTTACAATTGAGAATTTTGAGAAGGTAAAAGTAATAGATTTTGGGGGCGATATAATTCTCGAAATTTATAGATTTAAAGGTATTTAATCCTTTAAAATTTAAAATTGAAAATTTTAATAACAGGAGCTATCGGTTTTATAGGTAAAAATCTTGCCCTTAAATGTCTTCAAAAAAATTATGAAATAGTAGGTATAGATAATTTTGACCCATATTACGATATAAATTTAAAAAAGAAAAATCTTGAAGAACTTAAAGATTTCAAAAATTTTAAATTCTTTAATATTGATATACTTGATATAGAAAATTTTAAAAAAATAATTTTAAATGAGGAACCAGAAACTATTATTCATCTCGCAGCAAGACCCGGTGTGAGGGCTTCCATAAAAGACCCATTTACATATTTTGAAATTAATATTAAAGGCACACTTAACATACTTGAATCCATTAAGAATAATAAAATTAGATTGATCTTCGCTTCCTCCTCTTCTGTTTACGGAAATAAAAAGGGTAAGTTTTCTGAAAATGACCCCAAAATTACCCCTGTTTCTCCATATGGTTTTTCAAAAAGAGCAGGAGAATTGCTCTGCGAGACCTACAATAAACTTTACGGTATAAAAACTATTGTTCTCAGATTTTTTACAGTATACGGTCCTTCCCAGAGACCAGATATGGCCATTCATCTTTTTACTAAAAAAATTTTAAAAAATGAAGAAATTGAAATCTTTGGTGAAGGAAAAACAAAAAGGGATTATACCTATATTGATGATATTACAGATGGTATAATTAATGCCATAGAATTAAAAGATTACGATTTTGAAATTATAAACCTCGGAAATTCAAAACCTGTCTCTATATTCAAGGTTATAAAAATTCTTGAAAAACTGTTAGGTAAAAAAGCTAAAATTAAATTAGCTCCTTTACCAAAAGGAGATGTGATAAAAACTTATGCTGATATAAGAAAAGCAAAAAATATTTTAAAATATAATCCAGTGACTCCACTTGAAAAAGGAATTGAAAATTTTTTAAAATGGCATGAAGCTAATTGCCCCTGTATTTAAATGGAAAACAAAAATTTAATCTCAATTGTTATACCCCTCTATAATGAGGAAGAAAATTTAGAAGAACTTTATACAAAATTAAAAGAATCCCTCTTAAAAAACAAAATAGAAAACTTTGAGATAATACTAATTGATGATGGCAGTAAAGATAATTCTTGGGAAATAATAAAGAAATTGAAGGAAAAAGATGAAAGAGTAAGGGGAATAAGATTTTCAAGAAATTTTGGTCAGACACTTGCTATATATGCGGGATTTCAGGAGGCAAAGGGTAATATTATTATTACTATGGATGCAGACCTTCAAAATGACCCTGAGGATATTAAGAAACTTATTGAAGAAATGGAAAGAGGGTATGATGTGGTAAGTGGATGGAGAAAGGAGAGAAAGGATCCTTTTTTTACAAAGGTTTTACCTTCAAGGATTGCGAATTTTATGATTTCTTTTATTACAGGTGTTAAATTGAAAGATTACGGTTGTACATTAAAAGCATATAAAAGTGAAGTTGTAAAAAATTTAAGGCTTTATGGAGAAATGCATCGCTTTTTACCTGCATTATGTGCTTTTGAAGGAGCGAAAATAAAGGAAATCCCTGTAAAGCATAATAAGAGATTAAAGGGCAAAAGTAAATACGGACTAAAAAGGGTTTTTAAAGTATTGCTTGACCTTTTAACTGTAAAATTTATGGGTAGTTATTTACTTAAACCAATTTACTTTTTTGGTTCAATAGGTATAATTTTTCTTTTTCTAAGTTTTATATTTACAGTATGGACAATTTATGATAAATTATTTTTGAAAGTATGGGTTCATAGAAACCCTAAAATTTTAATTGCCTTTATGTTTTTTCCTGTTGGAATCCAATTTATTTTAATGGGTCTTTTAATGGAGATATTGATAAGAAATTATTTTGAATCCCAGGGAAAAACCCCTTATGTAATAAAAGAAAAAATTTAAAAAATGTGCGGAATCTGCGGGATTTTAAATAAAAAGGAAGAAAAAATTAATTTTGAAATTTTAAAAAAAATGAATGAAACATTAAAAAGAAGAGGACCTGATGATGAAGGTTTTTATATAGAAGATAATATAGGATTAGCAATGAGGAGACTTTCAATAATTGACCTTGAAGGTGGAAAGCAGCCTATTTTCAATGAGGATAAATCAATATGCGTTATTTTTAACGGTGAAATATATAATTTTGTTGAGTTAAGGGAGGAACTTATAAAAAAGGGTCATTTTTTTAAAACTAAAAGCGATACAGAAGTAATAGTTCATCTTTATGAAGAAAAAGGTGAAAATTTTCCAGAATATCTTAATGGAATGTTTGCAATTGCATTATGGGATAAAAGGAAAAAAAAACTTATATTAACAAGGGATATTGCAGGAGAAAAACCCCTTTATTACGGAGATTTTAATGATTTTTTTATATTTGCTTCAGAATTAAAGGCAATTCTTGCAAATCCCCTTATAAAAAGGGAAATAGATTTAAAAGTTCTTAACCTTTATTTTACTCTTGAATATGTCCCTTCACCCTATTCAATTATTAAAAATATAAAAAAATTAAAACCGGGCCATACTCTTATATACGAAAATGAAAAAATTAAAATTAAACCCTACTTTAAATTTGAAAAAAAGAAAATAGAGAAAAAAGATTTATTAGATTACCTTGATGAGATAATTTCAGATTCTGTAAAAATTAGATTGAGAAGTGATGTTCCTCTTGGGATCTTTCTATCAGGAGGAATTGATTCTTCTACTGTTACCTACTATGCAAGAAAACACAGTGATTTGGTAAAAACCTTTAATATCTCCTTTAAAGAACCCTCTTTTGATGAATCAAGATTTGCAAAAAAAGTTGCCTTTTATTTAAAAACAGAACATTTTGAAGAAGCTTTTGATGAGAATAAAATGTTAGAGATTTTACCAGAAGTTTTTGATTTTTTAGATGAACCTTTCGCTGATGCATCTATTTTACCAACCTATTTGCTTTCAAAATATACAAGAAATTTTGTGAAGGTTGCACTGGGAGGTGATGGTGGAGATGAATTATTTGGGGGTTACCCAACTTACTTTTCTCATAAAATTATGGAAATTTATAAATTTTTACCTTTTTATTTAAAAATTTTTTTCTCTTTTATTGGAAAAAATTTACCTGTTTCTTATTCAAATTTCAGTTTAGATTTTGTGGTTAAGAAATTTCTTGAAGGTGAAGGTTTTAATATATGGAAAAGACACCTTGTATGGATGGGAGCCTTTAGTGAAGAAGAGAAAAGAAAACTTTTTAAGGATTTTCTTTATCCTGATTCATTTTTTAATCTCGAAGAATTTGTTGAAAATACAGTTTCCTTTTATCCTAAAAATTTAAATGATTTATTGAAATTTGATTTTAAAACCTATTTATCAGAGGATGTTCTTTTTAAGGTGGATAGAGCCAGTATGGCAGCCTCTCTCGAAGTAAGGGCACCTTTTCTTGATAAAAGAATTATTGAATTTGCCTTCAGTATTGATAGTGATAAAAAATTAAAATATTTTAAAACAAAGGTAATTTTAAAAAAACTTATGAAAGATAGACTTCCTCCTGAAATAATTAAAAGGGGAAAAAAGGGGTTTGGAATTCCTGTTGCGAAATGGATTAAAGGACCATTAAAAGGTGAATTTATGGATATAATTGAGAAAGAAGACGAAATTTTAAATAAAAAATTTGTAAAAAAATTGTTTGATGAGCATATAAAGGGAAAAAAAGATAATAGGAAAAAATTATGGACAATTTATGTTTTTTTAAAATGGAAGAAAAATTACATTAATTCTTAATTATGAAAATCTTTTTCTTTAAGATTTCCTTATCTTTCTTCCTTATGCTTAAAAAATAAATTCCCTTTTTAAGATTTAAATAAAAATTTTTCATTCCACTTTCGTAAGAACCTTCAAATATTTTTCTTCCGGAAAGGTCAAAAATATTTAAATAAAAAGGAAAATCAGAGTTTATAGAAATTATATTTTTGTTTATATTGAAAGAAAAAGAAAAATCTCTTTTTAATATTTCCTCTATTTCAAGAAATCTTTCAAGAATTATCTTACCTTTTATTTTATTTTTGTTTCTGTCAACAAAGAATAGGGAATCGACAAGTATTGTATCACCTTCTCTTACTGTTGGATTTCCTCCATCTGTTGAGAATTGAATTATAAATATTGTGTCATTTAAAAGTTCTAATCTTTCAGCATTCCCATTACCACTTAACCAGGAATGATTAAAGGATAATTTAAAAACTGAGTCAATATTTGTTCTATTAATTATTCTTGTTAATATAACAGGTTCAGAAAATTTTATAATAGTATGGTCAAAATTAGAATTTGGATTGGGAGAAAAGGGTTTATAATCATAAAAAATTGCTGAAGAAATATATGGATTTTTATTATCAAGAGAACCTGTTGTTTTTATTTTCTGAGGAATTATTTTGTTACCACCAAGGTCTTTAATTTTGTTGTTATTTGAAACATACACTGAATCATCTCTTAATAGTGGTTCTTTTCCAAAACCGTTGAATAAAATCAAAAAAGTATCCTGTGATTTCCATAAAGTCTGAATCAAATATCCAGAATTTAGCCATGAATTTTTTATTGGGAACCATGAATCAAGAGATTCAGGAGGAATTGGTGGTGTATTGGTTTTTTCTGAAAATATCATGATGACCGTATCACCTGTTCCAGCACCATTATCAGGTATATTTCCATCAGTTAAAATTACTTTCTTTAATTTTGGAGGATTTAAGTCATCGTATGTTCCACCTATTAAGGAATAAGAAAGGGAGGAATTCTTCCAAATATCCTTTATAAATTTCTTTAAAATTTTTATTGTATCACCAGGCTGGGGTGGTGAAAGTGCATGGTATAAATAAATATAAAGAGTATCATCACTTTTCCATCTAACAGAATCAGATCCAAGTAATGTTCTTCCACCTGATATATAAAACAATGTATCAATACCCGCTAAGCTTATATAGGGTTTATTTGTTTTTTCATTAAAAACTATGATAAGCCTATCGTCAATATCTATTCCTGATTGTGAAATATTCCCATCACTTATGAAGCAGTTAGTGATAAGAGGTCCTGTTGTATCAAGGTCATAGGTAAAATAGATTCTGTCAACTCTTGGACTTTTGTTGGAGGATGTTTTATTAATAAAAATTCTATACTGGAAGTATCTTGAATAAGGATTAAGGTGAGTAATAGTATCTCCATTATTCAAATAGGGTAAAGAACCCCATGGAGGAGCATTTTGAAGTGAGTCAAGGGTATCACCTCTTATCTGGACTCTTACATAATTTAAGTTTTCACCTTCAATAAAAACTCTTTTAAAAAAAGTTGCCCCTTCTTTTTTGTTCCTTGAAATAAAAACTGATGATTCAAGGTAACCTGATGAAAAGTAATCTGCCTTAAAAATTTTAGCAGGACCATATGTTCCGACAAGGAGTTCATAATCAGATGTTTGATATATATAGTAAGCTCCGGGTAATAACCCTATAATTTCAAAATTTTTTCTATCAATACTTCTATATACTTTTGAAAAAGTTGCTGCATAAATATTTTTATCCTTTCCAAGAGTTAAACCGTTAAATATCTGTGAATTGTCAAGGTATATTGTGGTATCAATGGTTTTAGTTTCTATATTGAAAACTCTTATTACACTTGATTCTGCCTTAACAACAGGAATATAAACACAATTTTTAATTGAATCAAAAACAATTTCTCCTGCTTCAAAGGATCTATAGGAAGGATAAACATTAAACCAGCTCCCCTGAGGAGGATTGTAATCGGAATAGTAAATATTTCTAAGTCCATTGTAATAAAAAATTCCAAGGAGAAAAGTATCGGAAATAGAGTAATGGGGCACTATACAGCTTTTCTCCAGAAGTATGTTATTAGCAATCTGATGTGTTGAGTAACTTGAAAAAAGGTCATTTGATTTTATCCACTGATACTGTCTTCCTGAAGCTGCACTTATATAAATACCTGGGAAATTTTTATATAATTTAACAATGTTATGTATACCAGAAAATGTAATTGGTGGCCATACAAAGGAGTTAGAATTTATATCAAATTTATATATATATCCAAGGTCTTGACCATACCTTTTTCCACAGGAGAGGAAAATATTTCCCTTTTTTAAAATATCATTCACTGTTTCAGGAGGGAATTCCTGAAAATTTGGATAGGATGGAAATTCATTTAAATCAGTTAAGTTATTAGAATAAAAAATTTTTGCATAGGGATAGGATTTTAAAAAATATAAAACTCCCTCAATTTCAGTTATTTTTGATACTCTTGATAGGGATGAAGTATCAAGTTCAAAAAGAGGTATAAATCCTGAATATTTTAAGGATAAACTTCTTCCTGGTTTAAAATTATCAAGATTATTTATGTTTAAGAATTTTGTTGTATCATAAAAATAGAATTGATCTTTACCTCCTGTCCATGTGCTCTGGGACCAGATATAGACAATAATGAAATTTAAAATCATATTTAAATCTTAAAGTAAAATAAATTCTTAACTCAATAAAAATCTTCTTTTAAGTTATAAAAATAAATTAGATTTTCTATATATTTATCCATATTGAATTTTTCTTTAACTCTCTCTCTTGCTTTTTTACCAATTTCTTTTCTCAAATTTTTGTTATTGATTAGAATTTCAATTTTTTCTTTTAAATCTTTAAGGTCTTTATTTCTCACTAAAAATCCAGATTCACTATCTTCAATAATTTCTGGGATTGCTCTTTCAGCAAAGGCAATACATGGTAATTCAGAACTCATTGCTTCAATTAATGAAAATCCTAAAGCTTCAGAATAAGATGGAAAAACATAAATGTCAGAGGCACAAAGTAGAGGTTTTGTATCCAGGGAAAAATTAAGGAAATAAACATTTTCTGGTGCAATTCTTTTAAGTTCTCTAAAGTATTTTATATCCTGAACTGCACCCTGAAGAAACAGTTTTAAATTTTTATACTTTTTTGATAGCTCTTTGAAAACAATTATTAATTCTTTTTGCCCCTTTTTTTCCTCAAATCTTGAAGTGTTTGAAATTACAATTTCTTCTTCACCTATTCCAAATTTTTCTCTAAAATTTTTCCTTAAACTTTCATCCCTTTTGAAATAATTTACATCCACTCCTGGGTAAAGTAAAACTATTTTATCTTTTTCTATAGGTAAATTTTCTTCAAGTTCTTTTTTAACACTTTCAGAGATTGCGAAAATTTTATCAATTTTTTTATATAAGAATTTGTGATAGAGATCCTTTTTGGAAACATTAAGACCCATCATATTTGTGAAGAAAATTTTTTTTGCTCTCAGAAATCTTGAAAAAATAATATCAGAGGATCTAAAAAAATGGACTATATCCCAACTTTTAAATATTGCTTCCTTAATATTTATTTTACATAAATCTTTTATTTTTAGTTCTGATTTTTTGTTAAGGAACATTGTCACATTTAAGCCTTTTTCTCTCAATTTAATTGCTGTTTTTATGAAATAAATTTCAAGTCCCCCTTTAGATTTTGAGTTAAGGAATAATAGAATTTTCATGATGAAAAAATAGAACATCCTTTGAAATTATTTTTTCTTTGTATCCTATTTTTTTTAAGAAAAATAGAATTTCATTTTTTAGATTTTCACTATGAATACTTATTAGAATAAGAGGTTTTTTAAATTTCAATATTTTTTGTGAGCCCTTTAAAACCTCAAGTTCTGCACCCTCGACATCAATCTTTATAAAGTCTGGTTCATCAAATTTTTTTTCATAAATTAGATAGTCAAGTGTGAATGCATCTACTAAAAAGTTACCATAATTTTTTATTTTTCCTTCGGTTCTATCATCATTTAATTCAAAGAAAACTTTTTTATTTTCTGAATAAATTGCAAAATTAAAAGCATAAGTATTTTTAAGATTATTTAATTTTATATGCTCTTTTAAAAAATAGAAATTAAGGGGATGAGGTTCAAAGGAATAAACTTTTCTCCCAAATTTTGAAAATATAAAGGAATAATACCCTATATGAGCTCCTATATCATAATATATTTTGTTAGGTTTTAAATATTTTATTATTTTTTTAATTATATTTTTTTCATATATTCCTATCCATTGGGAAATGAGACCTGAACCATACAAAATTCTTATATTTTTTGCAGGACCAGTTAAGATTCTTAACTTTTTTCTTTTAGGAATTATTTTAAAAGGTATTCTGATTAGTTTACCGGGTAAAGTTTTATGGTGAAAAATGATTTTTTAAAAAGCGGGCGACGGGATTTGAACCCGCGGCATCCAGCTTGGGAAGCTGGCGCTCTTCCTCTGAGCTACGCCCGCATCTTGTTATATTATATTTAATCCTTTTTTAAAAATTCAAACCTATTTCTCTTAGTTTTTAAGTACTTTTCTTTCTCTTAAAAAGTTATTTTTCACAGTTTTTTTTGATATGTAAAAGGGTAAAATTAAAACAAAAAGGGTTAATAAATTTATGAAAATTTTTAAAATAAAAGGAAGTTTTATATATTCTTCAAGATTTATAAAAGTATAGTTTGTAAGCCCCTTTTTAAAAATAAGAAAAAATTTCAAAACTGTGGGACTATATTCAATTCCTGCATACATAACAATTGAGAGGTTGATAATAAAGGAAAGAATTAGTGAACTATAAAATAAGAAGTTTTTTTCGCATTTTAAGAGTAGTAAGTAAAGGAAAGGTATAGCTGGTAAGAAAAATTTTGGAATAGGGTATCCACCACCATAATTAATTTTACCCGTAAAAACACACACAAAGAAGGAAGTTAAAATTATAATTATTATAAATTTAAAATTTTCTATTTTTATTATTTTTTTGAAATTTATTAAAAGAGCAAGGATGAATAGATTATGAGGTATTATTCCATAATTTATGCTGAAAAGGGAAGGAAAAATTTCTTTAATATTTCTAAAATCAATACCCATATACCCTGATTCATGCCAGTGTTTTGTTACCTCGTATCTAAAATGATATGGGGTAAGATGAGGTGCACCGAAGACAAAGGTGTGGTAAAGAGATAAAGCTGTAATGGGCAATAAACTTCCAGTAATAAAAGGTAATATTTTTCTTTTATTTTTTAAAAAAAGATAGATTAAAAAAATTATGTAGTAAATAAAAGAGGGGTAATCGAAACCTATAGCAAGTCCTGAAAGAAAACCTGATAGTAAAAGGTTTTTTTCATAAAAAAGAAAATAAAAAGAAATAAAAATTAAGGAAGAAGAGATTCCCTGAGTTATTATAGTTGTAGATGAAAAAAATAGATTTGAAGTAATTGCAAATAAAAGAGGATATAAAAGGTCTAATCTTTCTTTCTCAAAATATACAATTTTTAAATAAAGATAATTTTGATAGAGAGAAAGAGGTATTATAAAACTTATTAAAAAAATTAAAGTGGTTAAAATTAAAATAAGCCTTAATTCAGGTTCAGGATAGGATAAAAAGAAATTACCGTATCTTCCTGGATTTTTAAGAAAAAACTGATTTTGTTTTTCTATAAGGTTATATATTTTAAACTTTAATTTTTCAGGGAAGATTTTGAAAAAAATTTTTGAAATTAAATATGAAGGTATAGCAAAAAAGGAAGTAAAAGGAGCAAGACCAGAATAAAAGTGCCCATCCTTATAACTTACATCGGTATGGATAACATATGGGTCAATATTAAAAGTTTTTCTATCTATAAGGGATTTGGTTAATAAAAGGGCAGGTATTTTCGAATGGAAGCTGTAATGATTTATAAAATAAACATAAAGAATAAAAAGTGAAATAAAAAAAATTACAATTTCCTTTTTAAACATATTTTTTGAAACCTTAAAATTTTTTTTATAATATTAAAAATGAATTTTAAAAGATTTTTGGTATTATTTTCAATTTTGGGTTATACTTTAATTTATTTTAAATTTTACCCTGCTTTTTACTCCTTTGCTGATGAAGGAACTTATGTAATACAGGCTGAATACTTATCAAGGGGCAAATTAAGATTTCCTGATTGGGTAAGGGGAATGGGAATTCATGAAGGTAGAATAGGTAATGTCTCAAAGTATCCACCCTTTTATCCCCTTATATTTTTATCTTTGCCTTTAAAAATTAATTTTTACTTTATTTTTTTTGTTTCTTTTTTAATTCATCTTTTTTCTTTTTTTATTTTATATAAAATATTAGTTTTTTTAAATATAGATCCCTTATTTTCCCTTTTGTATCTATTTCATCCTTCTTTTATTTTGTATTCAAGAACAGTTATGCCAGATTTTTATAATTCTTTCTTATTTTTGCTTACTTTTTATTTTCATTTTAAAGAAAAATATATTTCTTATATTACAAATTTTCTTTTTGTTCTTTTAAAACCCCCTAATTTATTTTATTCCTTTGTTTTTATTTATGACTCTTTCAAAAAGAGAAGAAAAATAAATTTAATTTTTTATATCTTATCTACATTTATTTCTATATTTTTTATTTTTATATACCTTTATTTTATATACGGCAGGTACCATCCTGATTTTAAATTTTCTTTAATTTATTTCTTTAAAAATTTTAAAGATTACTTTGTTTATTTAAATTTGAATTATCCTTTGCTTTTAATTTTTGGTCTTTTAGGAATTTTGAAAATAAAAATATTAAGAAATTTACTTATAGGATTTTTACCAGCTATTTTTCTTTATCTTCTTTACATATATCATGATAAAGTAGAAGGGAATCTGATTTTGTCCTCAGTTATAGGTATAAGATACCTTTTCCCCTTTTTGATTTTCCTTATAATAGGATATTCCTTTTTTTTGCAAAATCTCTTTAAGGAAAAATTGAAAAAAATTTTCTTTATTCTTTTTTTTCTTTCAGGTTTATTTTCTTCTTGTTTAATTATGAAAAAACATAATTTTTATTTAAAAATCTTTAAAGAAACAAAAGAGCTTGTATATAAATATACAGAAGAAAAAGACCTTCTTGTAACTCATTTTGAAATTACAAAACTTCTTTTACCAATATGGGGTAAAAGAGAAATCGTGCATTTTACAGACTGGAAAAGTTTTACTTTTTATGAGAATATTAAGAATATAAAAGTTTTTCCTGAATCTTTTGTTCTCGTATACACTTTAAAATCAGGAGAAAAAAATCTTTCTTTTATCAAAGTTTACGCTGATTCTGTTTTAAAGGTTTTTCCAGAACATATTCTTCTTTTTCAAAATAATTATCTTTATATCTATCGTGTTTATTCCCGTAGAAATTTTTTACCCATAACCCAATAGAACTCCAGAAAATTGCTCCTATAAGGTATTGAGTTAAAAGCTGTCCTATGGAAATTGAAATCATTAAAATGAGGGGTAATGATATTTTTTCTTTTATTTCTTTTTGACTTTTTATACTTTTAAAAATTATTGAAATTACAAGATAAAAGAGTAAAAAACCACCCAAGAATCCACAGGCAACAAACATTCCAAAAAAAGTAGATTCAACAGTAGGACCCGGGATGTAAAACCTTCGGGATGCCATTGTTATGATTCCGAGTCCTGAACCAAAGGGTCTTACAGTTATGGCATTAATTAAAAAACCAATCCATGCGTTTAACCTGATAAGGAAAGATGATCCCCTTCTTAAAGGGTCAAAAATTCCCTGTAAAAATCTACCCTGAAGGGTCCCTGTGTCAATGTCAGGCAGATTAATTATGTTTACTAAAATAACATAAGAAATAAATATTAATAAAAAAACATTTAACAATTTCCTGTAGTTTTTTGTCCTTTTAAAAATTAAATAAAAAATAATTGAAAAGAAAATCATGTAAAAAGATGACCTTACCCCTGAAATGTATATTCCGAAAATGAAAAGAAAGAAAAGTAAGAATTTTATTTTAGTTTTGAGAAAAAAGAGAGATAATACAGAGGATACTGCCATGAATTGTCCGAACTCTGATACACTTGAAAAAAAAGAAAAGGGTCTTACTTTTGAATTGAAAAACTCAAAGAGCGATCCATATTCGGCCTTAACATTTATAAGCCATGTTTTTTCAAAGGAAAAATAACTTTTTTCAACCTGTAAATAAGCATAAAAAAGGGAAATTATTCCAACGTATATAATGAAATTTTTTATTTTTTTAAAATATATATCTTTGTTAAAAAAAGCAATATAGGCTAAAAGGGAAGGAATTAAAAGAAATTTTGCACCACCAAAACCTACAATTAAAGGTCCCTGGATTGGATTGAATATTTCAAGAAACATCAAAATCTGTAAGAAAAATAAAACTTTAAATTCATTATAGGAAAGAATTTTTTTGAAATTTTCAATTTTTGAAAGGAAAATATAGCTGAACTGGAAGAGAATCAGAATATCAGGAACAAGATATAAAAGTTCAATTGGTGAGTATTTCTCATATAAAAGTAAAACTCTTCTTAAAAAAGGCATAAAAAGAAGGTAAGTAAGTATATAAAAAAAGGCAAATTCATTATTTAAAATAATTAAAACTATGCCGATAAAAAGAAAAAAAATAAATAAAAATTCCCTTATTCTTAAATTTAATAAAAAAATTATTTCAATTAAAGATAAAAAAAATAAAATAATGATTAAAATTGGATAAACTAATCTTAAAGTTCTTCCTTTAAATCTATCCATCTTAAAAGTATTCCCATTGAAAGCCAGAAAAAGGCTCCCTGAAAGTAGGTGACTATCCACTGACCCATAAATATTGAGACAAAACCGATCCATACCGCAAGAACTATTTTATCATATTTATGAGAAAGTGTTATAAAACCCTTAAAAATCGTATATAGTGTTAAAAACATTAAACTCAAAAAACCAAAAATTCCACAAGAATAAATCATTGAAATAAATGTGCTTTCCACATGCATGGGAGGTCCACCAAACCTGTTGGCTGCTAAAGTTGAAACACCTATACCATGTCCGATAGGATTTCTAAACATATATATAATAGCATTTTTCCATAAATTTAATCTATGAACAAAAGAGGAACCTTTCTGAGTTGGGTCAATAATACCTTGAAAAAAATGCTCAGTATAAACTGGATTCACACCCTTTAAATTTAAACTCAATTCAGAAAGAGATATACCTGAAATAAAAGTTATAATTCCAAATAAAATAAAGTAATATAAAGATAAAGTAGCAAGAGTTTTTTTAGTAATTTTAAAGGCTAAAATTAATGGGAAAAGAAATAGAAAAATAAATGGTCCTGCTCTTATATTAGTATAAAAGGATGCTATACCATAAATGATAAGTTTAAGAAAGGTTAAAATTATTCCCGGGGATAAGTTGCTCATGGCTAATTCAATAAGCGAAGCTGTCATTAAAAAACCTGATAGCTCTCCAGGGCTCGGAAAAAAAGAAAAGGGTCTCAATTTTTGACCTAAGAAAAGTGAAACCATTCCTGCATTTTTTGCCCAGAGTATTTCAAATTCAAAAAAACCCTTATGGAACTGATAGATTGCGTAAAGAGAAGAAATAACACCAAGCCAGGTGAGCATTTTTAGTAGATTCTTTAGGGTTTTTCTATCGATACCAAAACTTATATAACATAGAAGTGATGGAATAAGAAGAAACTTTGAACCTGCTATTCCAACCATTAAGTTTCCCTGAAGAGGGTTAAATATTTCTAAAAAAAAGATAATCTGAAGAAAAAGTAAAACCTTGAAGGTAAAACTATTTTTAATAGCATAGATAATTTTTTCTCTGTGCTTATTCCATACAACAAGAAACATGGTAATGATCACAATATCAGGAATTAAATAGGTAGGGTCGTAAAAAGTAAAACCCTGAAAGGAAAATAAAAATCTTTTTAAAAAGGCCATAAACACTATGTAAATAAATAGATAATATGTTCCGGTTTTTATAGAAGTAGCTAAGGCTATTGATAAAAAAGAAAGAAAAAGAAAAAGAGGCACCCTTATATTTCCCGTTGCAATAGATTTACCGGAATAGTAAACAAATATAAAACCTAAAAAAGTAATTAAAAATATTTGATAAATATATTTTAAATAATTTCTTTCAGACATTTTAAAACCCCTTCTATCATCCTTTCAGGTGTAAATAAATTTTTGTACCTTATAAATCCCCTTTCCCCCATTTCTTTTCTTAAATTTTCATCATTATAATATAAAAGAATTTTACTGCATATATCATCTAAATCTCCATTTCTTACAAGAAAACCTGCATCGTTTACAATTTCAGGTAAAGCTGCCACATTTGAAGCTATGACAGGTTTTTTCATCGCCATTGCTTCAACGATAACTCTTCCAAATCCTTCTCTTGCCCTCGGAATATGTAAAAAAACATCACATTCTTTATAAAAGGAAAAAACATCATCCCTTTTTCCCCATAAAATAACATTTTCAATTTTTTCTTCCTTTATTTTTTTGATTATTTTATCTTTAAATTTCTTTTCACCTGGATGAATTGCATCACCAATAATCCAGAAATCAAAATCTTTTAACCTTTTGGCACATTCAATTATTAGATCCTGTGCTTTCCAGTACTGGATGTTCCCAACACTCAGTATTGTAAACTTTTTCTTTTTTATATTATTTTCCTCAATCTTTTCAGGTATTTTTATGCCATTGTAAACAACTCTAATTTTCCTTTTAATAGGGAAAAATCTTTTAACACCTTCAGAAATAGCAATTATTCTGTCAGGAAAAATTGAAAAAAATTTAAATATAAATTTTGAACTCTCTTCTGGTATGTCCCTGAAATGCCATACAAGTTTTTTTTTCTTTTTTAAAAAGAAAAGGGAGAAAAATAAATGCATTTTCATTGAATGAGTATAAATAATATCGGGATTATAATCCTTAACAATTTTATTTAATCCCTTTAAAATTTTTGGAAATTCACTTTTAAATAAGGGTAAAAAAAATTTTCTTTTTGTTTTCCATATCAAAGAATCTTTAAAGGGCAATTTATAAATTTTTATTCCTTCCTTTTTAGCAATTTCATATAACTCACCCTCAGGAGCCAAAAGAGCAACATTAAAGTAGCTCTTTATACCTTTCAAAACATCCAACATACTTTTTTCTCCACCTATATAATAAGGAGAATGAGTAGCAAAAAGTATCTTCTTCATTCAGGATAAAAACCTTCTTTTATTTCAAAATCATTTATACCATCAAACCTCTTTAGGCTGAATTCCCCCGGAAGAGGAAGATTTTCAAGCACACATTCTGCAAGGATTTCAGAAAGTGCTGGTGATCTCATTATACCAAGTCCATTAAAACCACAGAATATATAAAAATTTTCAATATCTTTAATTTTTGAAACAATGGGTTTTCTGTCAGGTGTAGCAAGACAGAGGTATGCCCATCCTCCTTTTATCCCAAATTCTTCTGCACCCTGTATAATTTGGGGTAATTTTTCTGAAACACTGAAAAGGAAACTTTCATCATTAAAAGTTTTGAAATTATTAATATCCTGCTCCTTTCTTTCAGTTCCATCACCAAGTAAGATTTCTTTTTTTAATTCTTTCCTAAAATAAATACCGTGTTGAATGTCATTATATATAGGCAAATCAATCTCTTCTTTTAATTCTAAAATAACAGATTGTGTTCTATAAGGTTTCACTGGTATATTTATTCCTTCTCTTTTTAGTATTTCTTTACTCCATATACCTGTTGTAAGTATATATTTATCAAAATAAAATTTTCCTCTTTTGGTAATAAGTGCATTTACCTTGCCATTTTTTATCTCAAATCCCTTTATTTCATAAAAAAATTTAAATTCATGGTTTTTATTTTTTAAATAAGAATAAATTGAATACAATAACTCACCTACATCCACATAAAGACCATCCTTAGAAATAATATAGTATTTTTCTTCTTTAAAAACAGGATAAAATTTTTTTAGTTCATCAAGAGAAAAACTATCAAATTCAACAAATTTTTTTCTTAATAAATTTTCAAGTATAGTCTTTTTATCCTCATCCTGAATACCTGTTACTGTATAATATTTTTTTAAAAATTTAAATTTACTTTTTTTATTTATATCTTCAAGAATTTTTATTGTTCTCTTTGATAATTCAATGTCTATTTCATCAAAAAGATGGGTAACAACGATACCTGCACTTTTACCAGTTGTTCCAGAAGCAAGAACCTCTCTATCAAAAATAGTAATTCTTTTAGCACCAAACTTATCAAGAAAATAAGAAGTCATTATCCCAGCAATACCAGCACCAATAACGCAGATCCTATCTTCTCTCATGATTTCCTTAAAGCATTTTCTATGTCCATTATTATATCCTCAATATTTTCAATTCCAACTGAAATTCGAATAAGTCCAGGATGTATTCCTGCTTTTAAAAGTTCTTCCTCATTCATTGTAGAATGAGTCATTGAAGCTGGATGTTCTACGAGGGTTTCAACTGCTCCTAAGCTTACTGCTTTTACACAGAGATTCAAAGAATTAATAAATTTCATAGCCCCCTCTTTTCCATTTTTATGTATAAATGATAGCATACCTGAAAAACCATTTTTCATCTGTTTTTTGGCTATTTTATACATTTCAAAGTCAGGAAGGCCTGGATAAAAAACCTTTTCTACTTTTGGATGTTCGCTTAAAAATTTTGCTAAATTCAGGGCATTTTCAGAATGAACTTTCATCCTTACTGCGAGGGTTTTAATACCCCTTAGGGTTAGCCATGCGTTAAAGGGTGATATACAGGCTCCTATATGAGCTTTTTCTTCCTTATCAATTTCCTCAATTATTTCTTTTTTACCAATAAGGGCACCACCTATTAAATCTGTATGACCACCTAAATATTTTGTGAGAGAATGTATAACAACATCTGCACCCAGTTCAAGTGGTCTCTGGTGATAGGGAGTTGCAAAAGTATTATCTACAGCAAGAATTACTCCCTTTTCCTTTGCAATTTTTGCAGTTTCCTCTATATCAATAATATCAAGAGTAGGATTTGTAGGTGTTTCTATGTATACAAGTTTTGTTTTTTTGTCAATTTCTTTTTTTAATTTTTCAGTAAATCTTTTGGCGTGTATACCTTTAAAGGTGAATAATCCTTTTTTTTCAAGTCTTTTGAATAAGGCAAAAGTTCCCCCATATATGGGGTCCGAGTATATAACCTTATCACCTTGATTTAAGAGAGAGAAAATAAGAGCTGATATTGCACCCATGCCAGAAGAAAAAGCAAGAGCCCTTTCTCCCTTCTCAAGTTCTTTAAGTGTTTCTTCAAGAATTTTTATTGTTGGATTCGAAAGACGAGTGTAAATAAAACCTTCTTTTTCTCCTTCAAAAAGCTTTCCTCCTTCTTCAGCAGATTCAAAATAAAAGGTTGAGGAAAGATGTATGGGAACTGATATATCTCTTAATTTATAATTGATTTTTTTATTATGAACACAGATTGTTTCAAATTTTTTTTCTTTCATTTTTAAATTGTTTTTTAAAAGGGATTCAGACCCTCTTCCAGATTTTTTCAAGTTCATAAGAGATTTCACCAAGTGTGCATTTTGACTTAACACAATTAATTATATAATTCATAAGGTTTTCTCCCCTTAAAGCACCTTCCCTCAACGCAAAAAGAGCCTCTTCTACTTTACTTTTATCCCTTTTTTTCTTAAATTCCCTTATTCTTTTTATTTCTTCCTTTTCTCCCTTATTCTTTATCCTAAATATTTTAACTTTTTCTTCTTTTTCCTTTTTGAAAATATTAACGGCTACGATTTTTTTAATTCCTTCTTCAATTTCTTTTTGTTCTTTGTAAGCATTTTCTTCTATCCACTTTTGAAATAATCCTTTTTCTATACACTCAGCAGCTCCTCCCTTTTCTTCTATTTCATTTAATAACTTAAAAGTTTCTTTTTCAATTTCTCTCGTTAATTTTTCCACATAATACGACCCTCCAAGAGGATCTGTAACTTCAGGAATTCCTGTTTCATAAGCAAGAATCTGTTGAGTTCTTAGAGCAACAAGAGCTGATTCCTCTGTTGGAAGGGATAATGCTTCATCAAAACTGTTTGTATGTAAGCTCTGAGTCCCTCCTAATACCGCTGATAGAGCTTGATATGAAACCCTTATTATGTTTAAAAGAGGGTCTTGAGCCTGAAGTGTTGAACCTGCTGTTTGTGTGTGAAATCTTAAATGCATTGCTTTTTCATCTTTTACTTTGAACTTTTCTTTCATTATTTGAGCCCATACCCTTCTCGCTGCTCTGAATTTTGCAATTTCTTCAAAAAAATTACTATGGGCAGAAAAGAAAAATGTTATTCTTTTACCTATAATTTCAGGATCAATACCTCTTTCAACAAGACCTTTTACATATTCAATTGCATCAGAAATGGTAAAAGCTATTTCCTGAATTGCATTTGCTCCCTTTTCTCTGTAATGGTAACCACTTACTGAAACAGGATAAAAATTTGAAACATTTTTAAGAGAAAACTCCATAACATCAAGGGAAAGTTTTAAGGATTCCTTAACAGGATAAATGTAATTTCCTCTTGCAGCAAATTCCTTCAAAATATCATTTTGAATTGTACCCCTTAATTTATCCCATGGAACTTTTCTTTCATCTGCAATTGAAAGGTAAAATGCTAAAAGAATTCCTGCTGTTGCATTAATTGTCATAGAGAGAGAAATTTTATCAATTTCTATATCCTTTAAGACTCTCTCCATTGATTCTGAACTCCATACAGATACCCCAACTCTTCCTACTTCTCCCTTTGAAAGCTCATGGTCTGGATCAAAACCCAATTGAGTAGGTAAATCAAAAGCCAAAGAAAGCCCTGTTTGCCCCTCCTTTATCATCTTTTTAAACCTTTCATTTGTTTCTTCGGGAGTTCCAAAACCTGTATACTGTCTCATTGTCCATAGTTTTTGAGAATACATTTCCTTATATATAGCTCTTGTGAAAGGATACTTACCTGGCTCTAAATCTCCTTCTAAAAAGTTATATTCCGAAAGATCCTCTTTTGTATAATATTTTTTATCCTTCATTCAATAATAAAAAGCAGTTCACCTTTTTTAATAATTTTTTCTTCTTCTGCGAAAGATTTTATGATTATTCCCTCTTTTTTTGATCTTATCTCGTTTTGCATTTTCATTGCTTCTATTATGCAAAGGGGTTCATCTATATTTACTTTTTCCTTTTCTCTTTTAAATACTTTTACTATTTTCCCTGACATAGGAGAAATAATCCTTGAATTATCTTCTCTTTTTTCTTTTAAAGTTTCTTTTATTTTTTTCTCAAGAAGAAAATTTCCGTAAGGTGAATAAACAAAGGCTTTGTTGCCTTTATACTCAATATAAAAGGTTAAGAATTTATTATTTTTTATTATTATTTTTAAAGGTGTTCCTGGCAGATCTAAAATTTTATTTTTCATCCAGAGATTGCAAATTCAAAATTGTTCCCTTATCTGATATAACTACCTTGACCTTATCAGAAAGTTTATCTACATATAGATAATTTATATACATCGGATTTTTCTTAAGTTCTTCGCTTATAATTCTTATAGCCTCTGCTTTACCTTTTGCTTCAATTTTTTTTCTCTCTGCTTCCTTTTTTTCCTTTTCAAGAAGATATTCCATTCTTTCTGCTTCCTGTTGGGCTATCTGTTTCTCCTCAATTGCCTTTGCAAAATCCGGTGTAAAATGAACATCCCTTAAAATAACTGCTTCAATCAGAAATCCATCCCTTTCAAGCCTTTCTTTAACTTTTTTTTCGATTTCCTTTTGAATTTCTTCTCTTTTTGAAGAATAAATTTCTGTTACTGAATAGGAGGAAATAATATGCCTTACCTCTGATCTTATTGCAGGCCTAATTACTTTTTCGTTATAGTCAGGTCCTATTTCTCTATGTATCTTTATTACATTTTCTACAGGTATTCTAAACCAGCATGTAAGGTCAAGTCCTACCTCAAGTCCTTCTTTTGTAGGTGACCATAGAGAGTCATCTATATTCTTTTTTTCACCTTCACCCTTTCTTGCTGTCATTGTATATTCCTGTCTTCTTATATTATATAGGTGTGTTTTATAAAAAAATCTTGGAACAAACTGCAGTCCTTCAGTTTTTATTCCGTATTTTTTTGTAAAAATATTGAAGGTTAAAAGTGCGTGTCCTATAGGAACTTCTCTAAAACTGGAAATTATATAAAGTAGAATAACAAGGGACAAAACAATGAGTATAAGTTGTGGGGTTATTTCAATTTTTCTAACAGGTATAATTTCACCTCGTTTTTCTGTTAATACTACTTTAAAGGCAAATCTATATATGAGGTAAAGAAAAACCCATATAATTATAATTAAAAGTAAAAGTTCTATCATTTTTTGTCCTCTTTTTTATTGACTTTTTTTATATCTTATATTATAATGAAAAAATGAACAAAAAGTTCAATTCTTTAAAAATAAATATTTTTTATGCTCGGTAAAAAAAGAGGTTTACTTGGTATTGATGTGGGTTCCTCTGGAGTGAGGATATCCCTCCTTGAAGGTTCAAAAGAAAATGTTAAAGTTAAGGAAATCTGGAAAGCTGACTTGCCTGAGGAGGTAGTAGCAGAAGGTGAAATAATTGAAAGAGACACTGTTATTGATGTTTTACAGAGATATATTCAGGAAAAAAAGCCAGCCATTAAAAATGTAGCTACATTTATTCCTAATCCAAGGGCAATTAATATAAAAAGGATAAAAATGGATAAATTGCCTCCAGAGGAGATAAAAGAGCAAATAAAATGGCAGGCAGAACAGTACTTTGGTGTTGACCCAACGGAAATATCAGTTGATGGAGATATTGTGGATCCTGATGT
This sequence comes from candidate division WOR-3 bacterium, assembly GCA_039804025.1. Lineage (NCBI taxonomy): Bacteria > Pseudomonadati > Caldifarciminota > Caldifarciminota bacterium. Next base: position 53,259 of record JBDRZP010000003.1, on the reverse strand, counting down.
AAGTGAAACCGAAATTGAGGTTTTGTTAGTTGCAGCCAGAAATGAGGCTATTACGGATTATGTTCATGTTTTAAAATCCGCAGGTTTTACACCCAAAATTCTGGATGTTAGTGTTTTAGCACTTTATAATTTATTTGAGTTCAATTATCCTGAAGTTGCAAAAAGTAGTGCTATAAAGGGGATACTACATATTGGAAAGAGTTTTTCCACTGTATTTTATTTTGCAAATACCGGTCCTTACTTGATTAGGGATATAAGAACAAGTGTAAGAAATCTTATAAATTTAATGCAGGAAAGGCTTGATCTTTCCTATTCAGATAGCCTCTTAATAATAAAAGGTGAAAAAGAAACAACCTCTGCTGTTACTTTTGAGGTTTATAGAGATTATGTTACAAGCATTGCAGAAGAAACAAGAAGAACTTTTGCTTACATAGAGAAAAAAGAAGCACCTGATGTGATTTATGTATCAGGAGGTGGCACTTTAATTCCTGAATTCACTCAAAACTTATCAGAAGCTCTCGGAGTAAAAGTTGAAAGATTAAACCCTTTTGAAAGAATAGATCTTCCTGAATCTTTTCTTGAATTGGGCTCAAAAGAGGTAATTGGAGCTATATTTGCTCCATCTTTGGGTTTATCTTTAAGGGGGATATTATGATTAAAATAAATTTATTACCACCAGAAGAAAAAGTAGAAAAAAAATTTAAAATAACACTACCCCCTATAGGGATATACGAAATTGCGGGAACTCTTATACTCACAATTTCTGTTCTATGGGCATTCTTTTCTTTTTCTGCTTCAAGGGTTAAAATTTCCGGTTTAAAAAGTCAAATAAAAAGGGATAGCACAGAACTTGTTGCTCTGAGGGAGGTTCAAAAAAAGGTTAATGAACTGGAAACAAAAAAAAGAGATTTTGAAAATAAAGTAAATATTGCTAAGAGGCTACTTTCAAGTATAAACACTGAGGTTATGATTCTTGATGAATTTTCTAAAGCTCTTCCTCAATATGTATGGATTATTTCCTTTTCCCACACAGGAAATTTAATAAAGATTGAAGGAGCTTCTTTTTCTAACTTATTTATTGCTGATTTTATTCAGAATATAAAATCTTCTCCACTTTTTGGTGAAAATGTAATACTGGAAAAGATTGATGTTAAAAAAGAAGAAGAAACTGAATATTTGACTTTTACTATGCAAATTCCTGTTAAACCTTCAGTGGGTTTAGTTACTGAAGAGGAGGTAAAATGATGGATAATAAATTAAGATATTTTTTAATAACTGCAGGAATTGGAGTTCTAATATTTATAATTTATCACTTTCTAATATACAATAAGATGAAAACTCAGATTAAAAATCTTGAAGCTAAATATTCAAAAATTTCAAAAGAACTTCAAACAGCTCGTATAGCTGCGGCAAGGCTCCCGGAGTTGGAGATTGAAATTAAAAAACTTCAGTATTTATGGGAAAAGGCACTTAAACTTTTACCTCCAGAAGAAAAACCTGAGGAAGTTATAACCCTGCTTCAACAGAGGGGGACTCAAAATGATGTAAAAATTGTGAAACTTTCAAGGAATCCCCCTGTTTCTAAGGGTGAATATACAGAACTTCCTTATTCTCTTGAAGTGATTTCTAATTTTCATAATCTTGTAAATTTTATTTCTGAACTTTCCACTTTATCAAGGCTTGTAACAGTTGAAGGGATAAAGATAAATCAATCCAAATCTCAGGACAGAAGTTGTGAGGCCTCTTTTGTTGCTAAATTTTATACTGTTTCTACAGTTGGGGGGGCTGTAGCACCTGCTGAAACTAAACCTGTAAGACCAAAAAGGAGGTAGAAGATGAAAAGGGGTATTCTTTTAATATTTATGATTATGTTTATAACTGGTTGCAAAAAGGAAAAACCAAAGAAAGTGGATGTCACAAAGGAATCTCCAAAACCTGGGTTTGTCCTTGGCCAAGAAATAGACACAGTTAAGTTAAAAGAGGAACTTTTGCCCAAGGGATATAACTATGATCCTGGAAACAGAAGGGATCCTTTCCTTTCTCTTGTAGGAAAAGGGTATAAAAGAACTCAGGAAGAGGTTGTTGATCTTTCTAATCTTAAGTTAGTTGGAATAATGAAAGGACCAAAAGGTAATGTTGCCCTTTTTGAAGCTCCTGATGGAAGAAGTTATACAATAAGGCAGGGAGATGCTGTAAGGAATGGTTATGTGAAGGATATTAGAGATAAAGAGGTAATTGTGGAGATAACTGCCTATGGTGTTCCTATAACAGTGAAGTATGAATTAAAGAGAGAGAAAATTCAATAAATGTGTGGAATTGTTGGATATATTGGTAATAAAGATGTAGATAGTGTAATTATAGTAGGTTTAGAAAAATTAGAATATAGAGGTTATGATTCAGCAGGTTTTGCAAGCATAGTAAATGGAGAGCTATTTATAAGAAAAAAAGCAGGAAGAATAAGTGAGCTTTCAAAACTTTTAAATGGTTTACCTATTCCCTCCAAAATAGCTATAGGACACACGAGATGGGCAACCCATGGAAAGCCAACAGATGAAAATGCTCATCCCCATGTGGATTGTAAAAGAATTTTTGCAGTTGTTCATAATGGAATTATTGAAAATTTTAGAGAATTAAAAAAGAAACTCGAAAAAAAACATAGATTTACATCTGATACTGATACTGAAGTTATAGCCCATCTTCTTGAAGAATATTATGAAGGGAATTTTTTTGAAAGTGTTTTAAAAACAGTTAATAAACTTAAAGGTTCCTTTGCTCTTGCTATTATAAATAAATTTCATCCTGACAAGATTATAGGAGTGAGAATGGGTTCCCCTTTAATAGTTGGTATTGGTAAAAACGAAAATATAATTGCTTCAGATATACCTGCAATTTTGTCTCATACAAGAAGGATAGTTACAATGGGAGACGGTGAGATAGTTGTTTTGAAAGAGGATAAGGTAGAATTTTACGATTTTAGTGGTGAAAGGAAAAAAAGGAGAGCTACATATGTGGAGTGGAAAGAGGATATGATTGAGAAAAGAGGATACCCTCATTATATGCTTAAAGAAATTCACGAACAACCAAGAGTTATTGAAGAAAATCTGATGAGGGTTATAGATGAAAATGATAATATTTCTGTGTTATCAAATGGTGCTAAAAATGCTCTTTTAAAGGCTAATCACATAATAATCCAGGCAGCTGGAACAAGTTATCATGCAGGACTTTATGGTAAATACTTATTTCAAAGTTTTGTAAAATCCTTTACCGAGTGTGAACTTTCCTCTGAATTCAGATATAAAGAGCTTTTTTCCAATAAAAATGCAATCTGTATAAGCATTTCTCAGTCAGGAGAGACTGCAGATACTCTTGCAGGTCTCAGAAAAGCTAAAGAGCTTTCAATTCCAGTATTATCCCTTGTAAATGTTAAAAACAGCACAATAGATAGAGAATCAGATTTCAGAGTTTATTTGAATGCAGGCCCTGAAATTGGAGTAGCTTCCACAAAAGCATACACTTCAGAGCTTTTTTATCTTCTTGCAATAACCCTTGAAATTGGGCTTTTAAAAGGGACAGTTGATAAAAAGGAATTTAAAGAAATAATAAATGAACTAAAAAAAATTCCTGATAAGATGAGATTTATTCTTGGTAGGGAAGATGAGATTTCAGAACTGGCAAAGAAGTATTATAGTGTTAGGAATATGATGTTTCTTGGTAGAGGATTGCTTTATCCCACTGCTCTTGAAGGTGCTTTAAAATTAAAAGAAATTTCATATATACATGCTACAGGTTATGCTGCTGGTGAAATGAAACACGGTCCAATAGCCCTTTTAGATAAAGATTTTCCGGTTGTTGCCATTTCGCCCAAAAATGAACTTTATGATAAAATGATTTCAAATATAGAGGAAGTTAAAGCAAGGGAAGCACCAATTATATCTATAGGAACATTTGGCGATAATTTTCTAAAGGAATTATCAAAGGATTTTATATCAATTCCAGATACCATTTATTTGCTTCAACCTCTTATTGCCATAATTCCCCTTCAGCTTTTTGCCTATCATGTAGCTCTTTTACGCGGCTGTGATGTTGATAAACCAAGAAATCTTGCTAAAAGTGTAACTGTAGAATAGTTTGAAACCCTTTAATCTTTTTTTACCTGTAAAATACAGCTTTGGAACAGGTTCTTTAGAAAAAAAATTAGTAGAAGTTTTACCTTTACTTGGAAATAGAATTTTAATTGTAACAGGAAAAAACTTCGCAAAAAGGTATGGATTTCTTGATAAAATAATGGAAATTTGTAACTTACTTAAAATTGAGTTTATTCACTATGATAAAGTATCCCCAAATCCTAAAACTTATGAAATTGAAGAGGCGAGGTTAATTGCAAAAGAAAGCAAAATAAATGCTCTTTTAGGTTTTGGAGGTGGAAGTGTCATGGATGCGGTTAAGGCAATCTCTATAATTGCTACAAACGAAGGTAAAATATGGGATTATACAATGCTTCAAAAGAGTCCGGAAAAGGAAACACTCCCTACATGTCTTATTCCAACAACTCCAGCTACTGGTTCAGAAATTAATTCTTCAGCAATTATTACAAATATTGATGAAAAAAGAAAATGGGGTATTTTTGATGAAAAAATATTCCCGAAATTTTCAATTGTTGATCCAATTCTATCTAAAACTCTTGATATAGATTATCTTGCTCTTTGTTCAATTGATATAATAACCCATATCTTAGAGCCTTTTGTTACCTCAAAAGAAGAAGGCGTCCTTATAAAGGGGGTTGCAAAATTTTACATAAAAAAGGTAATTGAATCTATAAAAACATTAATAAAAAATCCTGAAGATATTAAAGCAAGGGAGAATATGCATCTTTTAGCAAGTCTTGCTCTTTCAGGAGTAGCAACAAGGGGAATAGGGGGTTATCATGAAATGCACTGGCTTGAGCATATTGTGTCTGGTTTTTATGACAATGTTCCTCATCCAGCAGGTCTTGCTATACTTTTAATTCCATGGTTAAATTACAGTTTTAAAAAAAGAAAAGATAATATAAAGGAGCTTTTTTCCTTTATAATGGAAAAAGAAAATCCGGATTTTGATGAAATAATTGATTATATGGATAAGTTTTATAAGGAAATAAATTTGCCGAGAAATTTTAAAAAGTATGGAATAGAAAAAAGGGATATTGAGTTATTCTGGAAAGAATACAATTTTCTTTCAGAAAAATTTCCAAAGTTTTTCCCTGAAAAAATTGAAGAAAGGGATTTCTTTGAAATATTTGAAAAAACATTAATCTAAAGGAAATTTTAAAAATTCATGTAGAAGTTCTTGCAGGTGAAATTGGAGAGAGAAATGTTTTTAAATATAAAAATTATATAAAAGCTAAAGATTACATTATAGAAAACATCAAAAATTTAAATTTTGATATAAGGGAAATTAATTATAAATCCTATGGTTGTGATGTTTTTATTATTGAAGTTAAAAAAAATGCTTTTTCTAAAAAAATTTTTATAATAGGTGCACATTATGATAGTGTATATGGTTCAAAAGGTGCTGATGATAATGCAAGTGCTGTTTCTGTTTTAATTGAAATAATAAAATATTTTTCACATATGGAATTTAAAAAGGATATAAGGTTTTTATTTTTCCCCAACGAGGAGCCACCTTTTTTTAATTCCCCTCTTATGGGATCAGAAGTTTATGTTAAGGAAATTATTAAAAATAAAGAAAAGGTTGAACTTATGATATCACTTGAATCATTGGGTTATTACTCTGAAGAGAAAAATTCTCAAAGGTATCCCTTTCCTTTGAATTTCTTTTATCCTGATAAAGCAAATTTTATAGGCATTGTCAGTAATTTAAAATCAAGAAATTATATGAATAAAATTGTTAAAATTTTTAAAGAAAAAACAGAACTAAATGTAGAGTATCTTGCTTTCCCTCCAATAATTCCTGAAATGAATTTCTCTGACCATTATCCTTTCTGGAAAAGAAATATTAAGGCACTTTTAATAACTGATACTGCCTTTTTAAGAAATCCCTTTTATCACTCAGAATTTGATTTACCAGATACTTTAAATTATGATAAACTTTTTGAGGTTTTTAAAGGTATAAAAAGTTTTATTGAATTCTTAAATAATTCTGATTAAGTTTTTTTTGTTTTTAATAATTCAAGTAATTCTTCTAAATCTCTTGTATTAATAACATCCTTAGCAGTAAGCCAACCCCTTCTTGCTGTTCCTACACCGAGCTCAATCATCCACATCTGGTTATAGTGATGGGAATCGGTTCCAATAACAAATTTTATTCCATATTTTTTTGCTTTTTTAATCAAAGGAGGAGAAAGATCAAGCCTCTCATAATAAGAGTTTATTTCCATCCAAATATTCTTTTCCCCTGCCTTTTTAAAAACTTCATCCCAGTTAGCTTCATAAGGTTCCCTTGAACCTATAAGCCTTCCTGTTGGATGGGAAAATGCATGAACATAAGGATTTTCAAAAGCTTTAATTATTCTTTCTGTATTATCTTTTTTAAAACCAGTGTGGATAGATACAACTACATAATCTATCTCTTTTAAAACTTCATCAGGATAATCAAGTTTCCCATCAGGTAATATATCCACTTCTGCTCCAAAGATCAAATAAGGATAATCACCTTTCTCATTCAATTTTTTAATTTCTTCCTTTTTTTTCATCAGTTTTTCAATATTTAAACCCTTTGCATATTTTGCTGACTGACTGTGGTCGCATATTGCTACATACTTATAACCCCTTTTCTTTGCTTCTTCTTTTATTTCAAGAATTTTAGATTGACCATCAGAGTAATCAGAATGAACATGGAGATCACCTTTAATATCACTGAATTCGATAAGTTCAGGAATTTCACCTTTTAAGGCAAGCTCAATTTCACCTTCATCTTCCCTTATTTCAGGTGGAATCCATTGCATTTTCAAAGTTCCATAAACTTCTTCCTCTGTTCTTCCTGCTATAAACTTATCTCCTTTAAATACTCCGTATTCACTTATTTTTAATCCGAAACTTTTTGCTATGGTTCTTAAATGGATATTGTGCTGTTTTGAGCCTGTAAAATATTGCATTGCAGCACCCATTGATTCTGATGGAATAACCCTTATATCCACCTGCAATCCATTTTTTAAAACAAAGGAGGTTTTTGTAGGTCCCATAGCGTGAATTTTTTCAATTTTAGGGAATTGGGTAATATATTCAGATAGATCAACTTCAGTTTTTGTTGTCACAAGGATATCAACATCCCCCACTGTTTCCTTGAATCTTCTGAAAGAACCGGCAGGTATAACCATAAGAGCATTTTTATTTTCTTTTAAGAAACTAACAAGGGAATTTACTATCGGGTAAACTTCTCCCAGAAGATATCTTTCTTTACTCTTTAAGAAAAGTTCTATTCCTTTTTTAATATTTTCTACCTTTTTTTCACCCATTCCGAAGAGAGTTTTTATTCTTGGGTTACCAAGGGCTTGTTTTAAAGTTTCCAAATCCCTAACACCAAATTCCTTATTCAAAAGAGCTAAAGTTTTTGGACCAAGATTGGGTATCTGCATTAGATCCAGAATTCCTTCAGGTATTTTTGAGAAAATTTCTTCAGCTTTACTTATTTTGCCAGTTTCAAGAAATTCCTTTATTTTTTTTGCTATACCTTCTCCTATTCCGGGTAGTTTCTGAAAGTCCTCTATTTCTGATATATCCTTATCAAGATTCTCAAGAGTTCTTGCAGCTTTTCTGTAAGCCTGAATTTTAAAGGGGATCTCACCTAAGAATTCAAGAGCATCAGCCATCCTGTTAAATATTTTTGCTAATTTCTCGTTATTCTCCATTTTTCTTATTTAATTTTTTTTAATTTTCTGTAAATTGTTGAGGGATGCAACCCCAGCTTTTGAGCTGCTTTCTTAACATTTCCGTTAAATTCTTCAAGGGTTTTAAGTATCATTTTTTCTTCAAGTTCTTTTAAACTCCTTTGAGTTTCAGATTTTTCAACAATTTCAAAGGGTAAATGTTCTTTTTTAATAATAAAACCATCGCATATAATACAGGCTCTTTCAATAACATTTTCCAATTCCCTCACATTTCCCCTCCACTCATATTCCATTAAAATCTTAAGTACCTCATCATCAAGGACAAACTCTTTTTTCATTTTCTTTGATAAGTTTTTAAGAAAGTATTGAGTTAAAGCTGGTATATCCTTTTTCCTTTCTCTTAGAGGCGGAATGTATATAGGAAAGGTTGATAATCTGTAATATAAATCTTCCCTTAATTTACCTTCTTTAATTGCCTCTTTCGGTTCTTTATTTGTAGCACTTATGATTTTTATATCTATTTTTTTTGGTTCAAGAGAACCTATGGGTATTATTTCTTTTGTTTCTATTACTCTCAATAATTTGCTTTGAAGATTGAAAGGCATTTCTGAAATTTCATCAAGAAAAATAGTTCCACCATCAGCTATTTCTAAAAGTCCTTTTTTATCTTTAAATGCACCGGTAAATGCTCCCTTTTTATACCCGAAAAGTTCTGATTCAAGGAGTTCAGAAGGTAGGGCTGCACAGTTTACTGCTACGAAATTTTTATCTTTTCTATTTGAATTTTTATGAATGAATCTTGCAACTACTTCTTTTCCTACTCCACTTTCACCATATAAAAAAACAGGAACATCAGAATAGGAAGCCTTTAAGGCGAGTTTTTTTATTTCAAGTGTTTTTTCATCAACTGCGATAAATTCTTTATCTTCTTTTATGAAAGGTAAGTATTTTTCAATCCTATAAATTAGTTCTTCTTCTGAGAAAGGTTTTATTAGATAATCTGAAGCTCCTTTTCTGAAGGCTTCAATAACAGATTCAAGGGACGCGTAAGCTGTTATCATTATAACTGGTATATTAAAATTAATTTTTTTTGCTTCCTCTAAAATTTCAAATCCTGAAATTCCTGGCATTTTAATATCTGTTATAATAAGGTCAGGTTTTTCCTCTTTTATTTTACTCAAAGCCAGTTCTGGATTGGTTGTAGTTAGAACTTTATATTTATCTTCCAGGGCAATTTTTATCCACTCTAAAATTGATTTCTCATCATCTATAATAAGAATCTTCCTTTTCATACAAGTTCAATTATTGCTTCTGTTCCTTTACCTTTTTCACTTTTAAGAATAAGTTTAAAACCATGTAATTCACAAATTCTTTCAGTAAGAGGTAAACCCATTCCAAGCCCGCCGGGTTTTGTTGTATAAAATGGATATTTAACTTTTTCCAGTTCTTCTTCAGGTATTCCCTCCCCTTTATCTTCTATAACTATTTTATTTTCTATTAATTTAACTTTTACCTTTTCCCTATTTCCATTTACAGCCTCAATAGCATTTCTTATGAGGTTCTGGATAGCTATTTGAATTAAATAGGGTTCTGCTTCTATATAATCTTTCTCATTTTTAAATTCTATATTTTCTATTCCAAATTCTGAAGCTAAGCTTTTTATAAAACTCTTTAAATATATTTTTTCCTTTTTTATTTTTTTAATTTTTGCATAATCGTGAAAGGCTTTAACAATTAAATCAAGTCTTTCAATTTCCTTCTTAATAAGTTCAATGAGACGCTTCTTCTTATCTTCATCTTTTACTTTTAAAAGGGTGGTTATAGCACCCTGAATCGCTGTCAGAGGATTTCTTATTTCATGAGCAAGTCCATGGGAAAGTTCTGTTAAAAATTTTTCCTTCTCTTTCTGCTTTAAAATTTGTTCTATTTCTCTTTCCTTTGTAATATCCCTTAAAACAAAAATTTCAAATTTTTCTTTAAATAAATCAAAAGATGAATAATTCAAAGAATACTGTTTCCCGTCATAGGTAAATTCTTTTATATTTTTATTATTTAAAAGCAAATCAGGAATTTCTGAGTTTTTGAAAATTGTTTCTCCTTTTTCATTTTTAACTATTACAATTTCTCCAAGGTTTCTAAGTATTTCTCTTGCAAGGATATCAGTCTTTTCAGCTTCCTTTTCTCCCCTTCTTGCTCTTTCAGATAGAATGTAAGATAGTGAAGAGGCTATAAGTAAGGATAATGTTGTGATATAACCTCTTAATAAAGTTTCTTCAGTTTTAAATTCAAGCTCAAAAGGGTTTTTTATTATTCCTTTGGTCCATAAAAATAAAAATAAGTTGTATAAAAGAAGTAAAAATACTGAAAAATAAAAGTATTTTTCTTTTTCAAGATAAAGGGATGAAGTTATTATTACAAGAAAGAAAAGAATTGAAAATACACTTTCAGGACCTCCTGTAAAATGCATTATTCCTATTATGAGAAAAGTATCAGCAAGGAGATAAATAATTGGTGATTTTATTCCTTTTTTTGATGAATAATAAAAAAGAAGAGAAAGAACTACTGAAGATAAAAATATAAAGATAAAAGGTAAAATTGATATTTCAAAAATTTCTCTTAAAAAATAATAACTTATAAAAAGAGAAAAAAATACAATAAAAGGTCTTGTTAATAAACTTAATCTTAAAAGATAATCATATTTTTTTGTTATCAATCTCTTTTATTTTCTCTTTTCTTATTTAGAAAGGCTTTGCATTAAAGTTGGTATAAGTTTGAATATAGGTAAATACATGGCTATAACCATGGTTCCCACAACCCCGCCAAGTACCACCATAATTAGAGGTTCAAGCGCTGATGTAAGGGCATCCACAGCTGCATCCACTTCTTTATCATAGAACTCAGATACTTTTAATAACATTTCATCAAGATTTCCGGATTGCTCTCCTATGTGTACCATCTGGACAACAAGTGGAGGAAATATTCCTGATTTTTGTAAGGGTGAAGAAATTGTTGATCCTTCTCTTATTGAATTTCTTGCTCTTTCTAAGGCATGCTGGACAACTCTGTTTCCAGTTGTTTTGGATGTTATGTCCATTGAGTCTATTAAGGGAACACCACTTCTTAAAAGTGTGGAAAGGGTTCTTGAAAATCTTGAAAGTGCCTGTTTGTGAATAAGGTTACCGATTATAGGAAATTTTAACAAAATTCTATCTATAACTTCCTTTCCTGGATCTGTTCCATACCACATTCTTAATCCCACAACAATTGCAACAATAAATAAAATGATTAATAAAATAAATTTTTTAACAAAATTGGAAAGTCCAATAACCATCTTTGTGAGAAAGGGAAGTTCTGCACCAAAGCCTTCATAAAGATTAGCAAAGGTTGGAATAACAAATACAAGCAGGGCTACTGTTGCTGCAATGGCTACAACTAAAACTATAACAGGGTAAACCATTGCACCTTTAATTTTTCTCTGCAAATCAGCAGTTTTTTCAAGGTATTCAGCAAGACGTATGAGTATCTCACCTAAAGCACCACCTTTTTCTCCTGCTTCTACCATATTAACATAGAGGTCAGAGAAGACTTTTTTATGTTTTCTCATAGAATCTGCAAGAGTATAACCACCTTCAAGGTCTTCTGCAATTTTTCCTATTGTTTTTTTAAGTGTTCTATTTTTAGTCTGAATATAAAGAGTGTTTAAAGCATCCATTAAAGGGAGACCAGCTTCCAACATTGTTGCAAACTGTTTTGTAAACATGGCCATTTCATCAACTTTTATTTTTGCTGGAAAAAGGTCTTCAAGAGAGGGTAATTTCTTTTTTTCTTTAATATTTACAGAAATTGGTATGATATTTCTTTTTCTTAAAGCTGAAATTACTTCCTGCTGTGAATCCGCTGACATCTCTCCTTCAACTGCTCTTCCTTCAGGGGTTCTTCCTTTCCATACAAAAGTTGGCATATCTTATTTTTAAATTTATATAGGATTAGAACCTTTTTAAATATTATAAATAAAAATCATTAATTTGTCAAGTTTAAAAAATTGAAATTTAATTTGTAAAATTTTATAATTTATAAATATACTGCCCCCGTAGCTCAACTGGATAGAGCATCGGATTTCTAATCCGGTGGTTGCGGGTTCAAGTCCTGCCGGGGGCGTATAAAAGAAAGAATTTGAGGCTGAAGCTTCTGGTTGGTGAAGATAAAGAATATAAGATTCCCTGGTCATATAATTATTTTCTTGCTTCTTCTATCTATTATCTTTTAAGCAAATATAGTTTAAAATTTTCATACAATATTCATTCAAAAGGATGGAGTTATAAGAATAAAAATTTTAAACTTTTTTCCTTTTCTCCTCTTTTTCCTCAAAAAATTTCTTTTGAAAAGGATTATATATTAATGATAGGTCCTTTAACTTTTATACTTTCTTCACCAGATTCAGTTTTTATTGAAATTCTTGAAAGTGTTTTAAAAAAAGAAGGTTTTTTGAAACTCCTTTGCTATAATCTTCCTGTTTTAAAAACAAAGATATTTGAAATAAGCGAAATTAATAATGAATTAAAAGCTAAAACACTTTCTCCTCTTGTTGTATCTCAGAGCAAAAAAGAGGGGAATAAAAGTTTTTCAATTTATCTTTCTCCTGAAACCGAGCATTTTTACCATAAATTAAAAGAAATAATAAAGGATAAATTTGAATGTTTTACAGGGGAAAGGCTTTCAGATTATGATATAGAAATAATGTGTGAATCGTATAAGTCAAAGCTTTACTCCATTAAAAACATAAAAGTTAAAGGGTATATGGCTACTTTGAATTTAAGGGGTAACATTCAGGTTTTAAGATTTATAATGGATTCTGGACTGGGAGAAAAAACTTCAATGGGTTTCGGAATGGTGGAAAAAACAAGCTGATTGATTTTATAATTCATTAATGGAAAAAAAACAAATAATTGCTTTTAGAATTTCTGAAAAGGAATTTTCTTTTCTTATGGAAAATGTTCTTGAAATTTCAGAACCAAAACCAGTTGTTCCTGTTCCACTTTCTCCACCACATTTTAAAGGAATTTTTAACTTAAGGGGTAATGTTATACCTCTTTTTGATTTAAAGAAAAGAATGAACATTGAAGAAAATGGAGAAGGTAAAGAAAAGTTTTTTATTATACTTTCTCCTGAGCCTAAAAGAGTTTATGCTTGTGAAGTGGATACAATTTTAGGAGTTTTTGAATGTGAAGAGATTAAAATGGGTGAAATTCCAGAAAATCTAAAAAAAGATATAGATAGGTCCCTTTTAAAAGGTCAAGCTGTTCTTGAGAAGAGAAAATTTTTAATAATAGATCCAAAAAAGATTCCCGGTGAGGTTCAAATCCATTTTAAATAGGGGAAAACTTAATGAATCCGAGAGTATTAATAGTAGATGATGCACAATTTATGAGGAAACTTCTTGCAGATATATTAAAAAAGGGTGGTTATGAAATATGTGGAGAGGCTTCAAATGGTGAAGAGGCTGTAAGACTTTATAGGGAACTTAAACCTGATATTGTGACAATGGATATAGTCATGCCTGATAAAAGTGGAATAGACGCAGTTAGAGAAATAATATCTTTTGATCCTCATGCAAAAATAATAATGGTATCTGCTATGGGACAACAACCCCTTGTTCTTGAAGCTATTCAGGCTGGAGCTAAGGACTACATAGTAAAACCTTTCCAGCCCGCTAGGGTCCTTGAAGCTGTTGAAAGAGTCATAAAGTCAAAATGATAGAAAAAAAATATCTTGAACTTTTTAAAAGTGAGGCAGAGGAGATATTGACAAATTTAGAGAAAAATATACTTGAGCTTGAAAAAAAACCTGATTCAGAAAAGCTATTAAATGAGATTTTTAGACTTGCGCACACTTTAAAAGGAATGGCAGCAGCTGTTGAGAAAAAGAATATAGAAAATTTTTGTCACAGACTTGAAGATGAATTTGATGATTTAAGAAAAGGCAAAAAGAAAGAGCTGGATTTTGATTTTCTTTTTAAAGCATTGGATGCTTTAAAGATGATGATTGAAGAAAAGGGGTCTTTTAGTTTTGATGAGTTAAAATCTTTAAAAGAAAAAGACAAATCCAAAAAGTTCTATGATGTAGAAATATATATTGATCCTCAAACACCTCTTATTGCTGCGAGAATGCTTGTTATTTTAAGGAAATTTAAGGAGAAATTTAATATACTTTTTTCAGAACCAAGTGAAGATGATATAATAAAAGAAAATGTTAGTAATTTACTTAAGATAACACTTGAGACTGAAAGGGAAAAAGAAGAAATTGTGGAGGTGGTTGAGAGTTTTGAAGATATAGAGCATTATTTTATTGAAGAAAAAAAGGAAATAAAGTTAGAAGAAAAAGAATTTGAAATTAAACCTCTTGAAGAAATTAGAGTTAAATCGGAGAAACTTGATACAATAATGGATAGGTTGGGAGAAATAGTTATTGCTAAGGAAAGGTTGTTTTCAAAATTAAGACAAATAGAAGATAGGGAAATACAGGACAATATGGAAAATCTTGAAAGACTTATTTCCTATCTTCAGGATGATGTTATGTCAATAAGACTAATTCCTGCTTTTCAGATTCTTGAGAGATTTAAAAGATTTGTGAGAGATAAAGCAAAAGAAATGGGAAAAGAAGCAGAACTTTTAATAGAGGGGGGGGATATTGAACTTGATAGAGCTTTACTTGAGGAGATGAGAGAACCGCTTCTTCATATAATTAGAAATTCTCTTGACCACGGAATTGAGCTCCCTGAGGAAAGATTAAAATTTGGAAAAAGTAGGAAAGGCATAATTTATATAAAACTTGAAAGGGAAAAAAATTCAGTGACAATTTATATAAAAGATGATGGAAGGGGTGTTGATAAAAATAAGGTTATTAAAAGAGCCATTGAAAAAGGTTTGATTTCAGAGGAAAAGGCAAAGGTTTTAACTGACAAAGAGGTTTTTGAACTTATAACAATTCCTGGTTTTTCAACAAAAGAGGATACTACAATGATTTCTGGCAGAGGGGTGGGGTTGGATGTGGTTAAACAGTTTATAACGAGGATGGGTGGTTTTATGGAAATTGAAAGTGAATATATGAAGGGTACTACTATAAAACTAAAATTACCTCTTTCTCTTGCTATAACAAGAGGTGTGGTTGTTGATGTAGCAGGTAACAGATTCGTTATACCCCTTGTTTTTATTCAGGAAATAATAGAGGGAAGTGAGAGAGATATAAAGAAAATTATGGGCAGAGATTATATGTTAATAAGAGATGAAGTTCTACCATGCATCTGGATGTCAAGGAAATTAAAATTGAATGGTTCAAAAAAAGAGAAGTTTTCAGCTCTTTTGATAGAAAGTGATAGAAAAAGGGCTCTTTTAATAGTGGATAAAGTTATTTCTCAGATGGATGTAGTAGTAAAATCTCTTGATATTTATATTATGAGAATACCCTATGTCTCAGGGGGAACAATTTTGTGGGATGGAACCCCATCAATTATTATAGACCCTTCAAAATTTATGGAGAATTAAAATGAAAGAAGAAGGAATTTTTGGTATTGATGGCTTAAGGGAAGTAGCAAATATTGGTTGCGGTCATGCAGCCACCGCACTTTCTGGTCTTATAAACAGAAAGGTAATGATGAGTGTACCTGAGGTTTTTATAGGTGATATGGGAACCGTTTTTGAAAAAGTTGCAGGTAAGACTGATGAAGAAGCCATTGGAATTCTTCTTTATTTTTTAGGAGATCTTACCGGACTTACTCTCCTTTTACTTTCAAAAGAAGAAGCTATTTCCCTTTTATCCCTTTTAATGAGAGAAAGGGTTTCTGAAATTAATGAACAGGAAGAATCTGCTTTAAAGGAAGTGGGGAATATTATCACAGGAGCATATATGACAGCCTTATCAGATTTTCTTGGACTTTTAGCCCTACCTACGGTACCCTTTTTAAAGAATGATAATATAAGGGCTATTCTTTCAGATGCTTTTCTTCAGATTGAGGCAGAAAGAGGTTTTGCTTTATGCATAAAGTCAATTTTGAAAATAGAAAATGGGATAGAAATAAAGATAGCATTTTTCTTTTTACCTGATGAACACGCAATTGGTATAATTCAGGAAAAATTAAAATCCTTTTTTGAATGAGATCTCCTACTCAGGAAGAGATTAGAATTTTGAAGTCTTTTGCTACAAAGATTGATCCCTTTGATCCAGCAGCTCATAACAATCTTGCGGTAGTTTATTTCAACAGAGGCTTATTTGATGAGGCTATTAATGAGCTTAAAAAAGCTCTTGATATTGATCCAGATTTTAATATAGCAAGAATCAATCTTGAAATAATTTTAAAAAAAACCAAGAAAAAAGAAGATCTTATTGATAAATATTTTAGGAAAGTAGAACAAAATCCTGAGGATATTAATGCAAGGCTTGAATATGCAAAGACCCTTTACCAATTAGCAAAATACTCACATGCTTTGAGGGAGTATAGAGAGGTTTTGCTAAGAGATTCAAAAAATAAGGAAGCAATTAAAGGGGTGATAAGATGTTACAAGAAGATGGGAAAATTTCCAGAGGCAATTGCAGCAATTAGAAGAGCGCAAAGAATTCTACCAGAAGATTTAGATATTAAACTTGATCTGGGAGAAGTTTTATATAATCAGGGAAATTATGACTCAGCAATAAAAGTTCTAAGAGAAGTAATCGAAAAAGACCCAAACAATGCAAAAGCCCATCTTTATCTTTCCTTTGCCCTTGGAGAAAAAGGATATTTAGAAGAAGCCTTAGAAGAAGCTATAAAGGCAAAAGAACTTGATCCCAGAATATCAAAAGTTCAAGGAGCACTTGGTATAGATGAAGAAGCTCCATCTATTGAGGAATTATTACAGGAATCCATAGGAATAATTGAGATAAAAGCAGATCCTTTTGAATCAAGACTTAATCTTCTTGAAGCATACAAAAACAAACTCTTCTTGAGGGAAGCAAAGAATATTCTTGAAGAACTAAAGAAAATGGATGATACAAGACCCGAATTAAAGAAGATAGAGGCTGAGATTTTTCTGCTTGAAGAGAATTGGGATAGAGCTATTTCTTTAATAGAAGAAATTAAAGAAAAGGACTTTCATACATGGAATATGTACGCAATAGCTCTTTCGAGAAGGGGAGATACAGAAAAAGCAAGAAAAATTTTTGAAGGGATAAAGAATTATCCTTATGCTTTAAATAATTTAGCCTGTATAATAGCAAATGAAAATAGAGAAAAAGCCAAAGAATATTTTCAGAGATCCTATGAAATTGAGCCAGGTTTTATAGTTCCACTTTATAATCTATCTCTCATAGCAATTGAAGAGAATAATTTGGAAAAAGCCCTTCAGTATCTTAAAGAAATTAATGAAATTGAAAAGGAGAACCCATTTTATCTTACTCTTTATGCAAAAATACTTAATGAGATTGGAGAAAAAGACAAAGCAAAAGAACTTTTGAGAGAGGCTTTAAGAATAGAACCTGATTTTTCCTATGCTGCCTTTTTGCTTTCAAAAATAAACGGTGAAGATGTTAGTTTTAAGGAAGAAGAAAAGGCAAATGTATTCCAATATCTTTTTGCTATTGAAGGTTCCCCAAGACCTGTTGAATCAAGAATTTTCCCTTCTAAAGAGGTTGAAGAATTTGAAGGCGATAAGTTTCTTGAGTTAAAAAAGGTAAAAATTCTTTTAAAGAATAGGGATTTTGAAAATGCTCTTAAATTACTCCTTCCCCTTAATAAAAAATATCCTGAGGATAAGGAGATTCTTTATTTACTTGCTCTTGCTTATGAAAATCTTGGTTTTTATGAAAATGCAGAGAATTTTTATTTTAAATTACTTAAAGAAAAAGAAGACGATAGAATAAGATTACATCTTGCCCATGTATTTTACAGAACAAAAAGATATGATAGGGCAGAAGAAGAATTAGATAAGATTATAAAAAAAGATAAAGAGTACATTGATGTTTTGCTTTTAAAGGCAAAAATAAAGGAAAGAAAGGGTGAATTGAATGAAGCCTTGGAAGTGTTAAAAAGGGTATTAAAAAAATCTAAACCTGATACTAAGATAATAATGTGGTTTGGTGAATTGCTTGAAAAACTGGAAAGATACGAAGAGGCAAGAAAAGAGTATGAAAAAATCATTAAAGAAGATAGTAAAAATAAGGAGGCACTTTATGCATATGCGAGATGTTCTTTAAAATTAAAAGATGAAGAAAATTTTAGAAATAAAGTAGAAATTTTAAAGAAAGAGGGATTTAATAAATATGCTGACCTTCTAATTGCCATTGATCTTACAGCAAAGGGTAAATATAAGGAAGCTATAGAGCTTTTTAAATCCTTACAAAAGGATTTCTTTTTAAAAGAAGAATTGCATTTCTATTTCGGGGTATGCTATGCTTTAATTGGAAAGTATGCAAAAGCAATTGAAGAATGGACTAAAGTTGTGAGGCTTTCCGAGAATTCACCTCTTGCAAAAAAAGCAAAGGAATACTCAGCACTTGCATTAAAATGGTTAAAAATGCTTGAAAAGGAGGTGAGAATTTAATGCCAATTGAAGGTAAACTTGAAGAACTTTCCCTTATTGATTTTTTGCAGATACTTGCTATGAACAGAAAAACAGGTAAGATTAAAGCTATAAATGAACTTAAAAAGGAGAAAAATTCTGCAGAGATTATTTTAAAGAGAGGTAATTTACAGCTTATAACAATAGTTGGTGATGATTTCTTATATACAAAAATAAAACAGTCAGGTCTTTTGAAAGATTTACAGGAAGATTTAAAATTTAATGAGAAAGAAATTTTAAAAATTGCCTATGAAAAAATTAAAGATCTTTCCCCAATTATAAAAATTTTAAGAATGTCTAATGAAACAAGAATGTTTGAAATTCTTTCCTGGAAAAAAGGAGAATTTAGGTTTGATGAAATAAAAGATGAAGGAGAAGTTTTGCCCGACCCCTTTTCTTTTGATATTCAGGATATTTTGCTTGAAAGTTCAAGAAGACTTGATGAATGGGAAGAAATTTCAAAAAAAATACCCTCCTATTCCCTTGTTCCAGTTTTATCAGAAAAATGGATTAATGAAGGTGCCTCTCATCTTGATCTTTCTCCTCTTGAATGGAAAATACTTTCCTTGGTAGATGGAAGGAGAAAAATTGAGGATATTATGGAAGAATTTAGATTGCCTTCTATTGAAGTAGCAAAGGAGATAATAAGATTACATGAAAGGGGTATTATAGAATTTAAGGAAGTGGATAAAGCTCTTGAGGAAAAAGCAAAAAGAGAGGCAGAAGAGCTTTTTTTAAAAGCAAGGGATATGATAAAAAAGGGTAAATATTTAGAGGCCGAAGCTTTTTTGAGTAAAGCTCTTTCCCTTTATCCTGATTTTATAATGGCTCACCTTCTTCTTGCTGATCTATATTTTCTTTTAAAAAATTATAGACTTGCATCACAGGAGTATTATCAGGTAATAAGAAGGGATCCACATAACCCCTTAGGTTACTATGGTATGGGTTTTGTAAGAGTTAAATTCGGAGACCTTCAGGGAGCACTTAAAGCATGGGAAAAAGCTTATGAATATTCAACTCCTGACTTAAAGGAAAGAATTGATAGACTTTTGTCCCTTCTAAGAACCTTACTTTTAGAAATTGATAAGAGAAAACTCTTAATATGAAAGAAGAAAAACTTTTTTATGATCCGAGGTCCAGCTTGCTTCTTGAACTTGTTGAGGAGTATATTGAACACAACTTAATTATTGAAGCTGAAACTCTTTTGAAGGATTATTTAAGGTCAAGCCCCTTATCTGAAAGAGCTCTTTCCCTTTGGATAAAAATCGCAGAACTTCAGAAAGATAATGAAAAAGTAAATTATTTGAGAGAAAAATTAAAAGAAATAAGGGAAAGGAAAGGAGAAAAGATAATTGAGGAAGTTAAAATTAAACTTGAAGAAAAAAAAGAGATTGAAAGAAAAGAAGAAATTAAACCATCTGAGCAAAAGGAAGAGTTATTTGAATTTTTGAAAGGTATTGATGAGCTGGAAGAAATAAGAGAAGATGATGAACTTTTACCCTTTGTGACAGTTGTTGAAACTTACTTTAAAAAATGGGGCATCGGGGAACCGAGAGAAATAATTGTTGAAAAGGATTTACCAGAAGTAGGTTTCAAGGGAAATGGTAAATGGAAATTTCTTATTTTTAAGGAAAATACAAATTTTGTTACATTAAGATGGATAGTTAAAAAGCTCAAATGGAAGGAATAACAAAAGGTAAGAAAGGTTTTTTTTATTTAAAAGAAATGTTAAGAAATCCTGATGTTAATGGAATTATTGTGACAGATGAAAATGGTAATTCAATTTATGAGGAAGTTTCTTTTAATATTTCGCCCCAGGATAGAAGAGACCTTATTAATTTCTTTAAGAGTTATAATAAAGATAATAGAACAATTTTATATATTTTTACCAAGGAAAAGGTTGTTATATTGTCGAAGAACCCTCCCAAATTTAAAGGCTTCCTTATTACCTTTGCGAGAAAATCTGTAAACCTGGGGCTTTTAAGAATTTATCATCAAAGATTTATAGATCTTTAAATTGAAAATTAAAAGAATTTCTTCCTTTTATTCTGTTTTTTACTTAGTAGAATTTAATGAAAAAAAAATACTTATAGATTCAGGTTCACCATTTGAAAGAAGAAAAATAAATTCTCTTAAAGAAAAATTGGATTATTTACTTATAACACATGGTCACTGGGATCACATTGGAAATGCAAGCTTTTTGCAAAAAAATGGGACAAAAATTTTTATACATGAGAGGGATTATGAATTTGTAAAAAATAAAATCATTCATCTTCCACCATCAAAGGGCACTTTTTATTCAAACATAGTTTATTTTAGTTTAAATTTTTTAAAAAGATTTGCTGACTTTGAAGTTTTTGAAAGGGATAATTTAAAAGATTTAAATGGTATTTATATAATTGAAACACCAGGACACACATACGGTTCTGTTACTTTTAAAATAGAAAATAATTACTTTATTGGTGACACACTGATTGGTCCCAACCCTTTTTTAAAAAGACCAAGGATTTCTTTATTTGTTGAGGATAAAAAAATTTTGAAGAAAACTCTTGAAATTTTATTTGAACTTGAAGGAAGGTTTTATCCCGGGCATGGTCCTTCCTTCACATCATTTGAATTGAAAAAAGCAAAGGATTTTATATGGAGAGAATTAAAGGAAAGGTAATTTCCTTTAAAGATTTTATGAAAGAAGCTCTTTATGGTGAAAAAGGTTTCTATACAAAAAAAGAATTTTTGACAGGTGAAAGGGGTGATTTTGTAACACCTTCAAATTTTTCCTTACCCTTAATTCTATCCCTTAAAAAATTCATAGAAGAAAAAGGGAAAGAACTTAATACTTACGAAATTTTAGAAATAGGTGGTGGTGAGGGAGTATTCTGTGAAAATTTTTTGAAAATTATGAAGAAAATTAAATATTTTTTTTATGAACCTTCAAAAAATCTTTTAAGAGTTGCAAGAGAGAGACTTAAAAATTTAAAAGAGGTAATTTTTCTTGATTCTTTAAAAGAAATAAAAAATTTTAAGGGTTTTATAATAATTATAGAAGTTTTAGATGCTTTTCCTTTCAGAAGATTTGTTAAAATGAGTGGTAAAATATTTGAAATCATGGTTGACCTTGAAAATAAAAAAGAAATCCTTAGAAGGTATGATGACAATTTTTTAGATTACTTTATGGATAAAATACCTGATAATTCTGTTTTTGAATATTCAGATGATATTATAATTTTTTTAAAGGAAATTAAAGATAAAATTAAGGATTCTTTTTTAATTTTTTTAGATTACGCAGAAAGTTTGAATGAGATTATAAAAAAAGGAAAAGGAACAGCAAGGGCTTTTAAAAAACATTCTGTTTCCTATAATTTTTATGATGAAATGGGTGAAAAGGATATAACAAGGACTTTAAATATTGATTTTTTAAAGAAAAAATTTGAACTTTCAGGCTATGAAATTATTGAGATTAAAAAATTAAGTGATTTTTTGAAAGATTATTTAGAGGAAATTTTTGAATATGAAAGAATTCTTGAGAGTAAAGAAAGACTTAAACTAATCAGTCAATTAAATTACTTGATTAATCCCGAAGCCATGGGAGAAATTTTTAAGGTTTTTATTTTAAGAGGTTCAAATCCTTAAAATTACTTTTTTTAAAATGATAGACCTTATTTTATCCGAAATTGAAGAATCAATTGAAATTAAAAAAAAGATTTTAAACTCTGCCACCTTAATAAATGAGGCAGTAAAAATTCTAAATCAAACTCTATTAAGTGGTGGAAAGATTTTAATATGTGGAAATGGAGGTTCAGCTGCTCAAGCCCAACACTTTGCTGCTGAACTTGTTGGAAAATATAGGGTTGAAAAAAGAAAGGGACTTGCAGCAATTGCACTAACCACTGATACATCATCTCTTACAGCAATTTCTAATGACATAGGTTTTGAAAATGTTTTTTCAAGACAGATAGAGGCTTTAGGAAGAGAAGGTGATTCTTTAATAGCAATATCAACATCAGGAAAATCAGAGAATGTTAACAGAGCCTGTAAAAAGGCAAAGGAGATGGGAATAAAGATAATTTATCTTACAGGAGATAAAAATCCACCGGTTCATGAGATTTGCGATGTATTAATAAATGTTCCTTCAAATTCAACTCCAAGGATACAGGAAGTTCATGAATTGATACTCCATATTTTTGCCTTTTTAATTGAAAAAGAAGTAATAAATAGAGCAAAATAACTATTTAACAATGGAATTTAAAGTTCTTGATAAAGGTTTTTTACGCCTTGTTGAATTTATGGGAGGTGATAATTCTGTTGTCCAATCTGCGAGGGTTTCTTATGGTTCGGGTTTAAAAGGAGAAGAAAAGGATAAAAAGCTTTTATTTTATTTAATGGAAAATGAGCATATGACCCCCTTTGAGCATTCGGTTTTTAAATTTCATGTGAAGTGTCCAATATTTGTTGCAAGGCAATGGTTCAGGCATAGATGGGGTTCTTATAATGAAATTTCAGGTAGATATACTGAATACAAGGATGAATATTATTTACCAGAAAAGTTAAGGGTTCAATCAAAAAAAGATAAACAGATGAGTGAATTTGGTGATATTGAGGAGGAAAAGGAGCTATTGAAAAAGATGCAAGATATTTTTGAAAAATCCTTTGAAGTTTATAGAGAACTTCTTGAGAGAGGTGTAGCAAGGGAAATTGCAAGGATTGTATGTCCTCTTTCAACTTATACGCAGTTTTACTGGACAGTTAATGCGAGGAGCTTGATGAATTTTTTGAGGTTAAGACTTGATATTCATGCTCAATATGAAATAAGGGAATATGCAAAATGTATTTTAGAAATTTTCAAAGAAAAAATGCCCTGGACATATGAGGCTTTTTTAAAATACTGTGTTAAGAATAAAGAAAATTATCCTGACTTATAGATTTACTCTTTTTCTTATAATTTTTTTTCTTTTAATAACAAGAATTTTTTACATTCTTGAAGGTTTGAACGAGCCAAGAAGAATTCTTGAATCAGTTTCAGATGCAAAAGAATATCATGAGCTTGCACTAAATTTATCCGAGGGAAAAGGTTTTACAAGAAATGGAAAATTTGAGACTTATAGAACTCCTCTTTTTCCTTTTTTTCTCTCAATTTTTTATAAATTAAATAAATCTCCTTTAACTAATTTTGTTATCAATGTTATTCTTTCTATAATTTTGCTGATTTTTTCTTATAAAAAAATGAAAAAGAAAAGTTTTTAT
This sequence comes from candidate division WOR-3 bacterium, assembly GCA_039804025.1. Lineage (NCBI taxonomy): Bacteria > Pseudomonadati > Caldifarciminota > Caldifarciminota bacterium. The sequence goes on along the minus strand of JBDRZP010000003.1, from coordinate 29,604 downwards.
TTATTTTCAATTTTTTTTATTCTTTCACCTAATTTGAATTTTCATTCTCTTTTACCAACAGCTGATTTTTTCTTTGGTTTTTTTCTTTATTTTCTTTATATTTTTTTAAAGGAAAACCGTTTTCTTTTTTCTATTTTAATTCTTTCTCTCCTCCCTTATATAAAACCTGTTGCCCTTTTGTTGCCATTATTTTTATTTATGTATTTTCTTATTATAAGGGAATTTAAAAGAGCCTTTTTTATATTAATTTTCCCTTTAGCAATTTCTTTTGTTTGGGTTTTAATTGTTTATAAAAATTTGGGATTTTTAGGTTTTTCAAGTGTTATCCCTGTTAATTTTTTTTCTTATTATGTTCCTTTTTCTGTTTCTTTAAAAGATAAAATTTCTTTTAGTGAAGCAAGGGAAAAGATGAGTGATGAACTTTTAAAGGAACTGGGAGAAAATTTTAATGAAGGAGATATTTATTATGGGATGATAAAAATTTCTTTAAAAGAACTTAAAAGAACCTTTCCAGAATTTTTAATTTCCCATTTTATATTTTCTTTTAATACACTTTTTTCACCTATTTCATTGAAACCTCTTATAGTTTATTTTTCAGGTAAGGATATTCTTAGAGGGGTTCAACAGGAATTTTTTGGTTTATTTCTTAAGGGAAAAATTTTAAAAGGTATAGAAAAAATTTTTAAAGAAAGAATAATTTTTTTAGGATTAAAGGGAATTTTTATACTCTTATTTTCAATTTTTTTCCATATTTTACTTCTTATTTTATTTTTTAAGAAATTATTAAAAAATTTTAGAGATAGTTTTCTTTTAATATTTATTTTATTTCCTTTAATTTTCTCAACTGGTATTCTTGGAGATGCAAGATTAAGGGTTTTATTTGAAGTTCTTTTGATTTATTTTACTTTCAGTTAAGACTTTTGTCTTATAATAATAGACAAGGGGCCGTAGCTCAGGTGGGAGAGCGTCGGAATCGCACTCCGAAGGTCAGGGGTTCAAGTCCCCTCGGCTCCATAAAAATTTTTTAAATGAGAGAAATTATAAATGAGGCTTTAAATATCTTTGAAATTTTGAAAGTTTCCTATGGAGAAATAAGGATTGTTGAAAAGGAATCTGAATTTATTTCTTTAAGAAACGGAAACCTTGAAATTTTTGCGAGGGATGAAGATAGAGGATACGGAATAAGAATTTTTCATAATGGAGGAATGGGTTTTGCAGCTTCAAATGATTTTAGTAAAGAAAAAATTTTTGAAACTGTAAAACTTGCAAAAAAATTATGTGATGCTTCCAGTAAATATAATTCCTTTGGATATAAACTGGTAAGGGAAGAACCTTCAAAAGGTAATTATTTTTCTTTTGTTGAAATTGACCCCTTTAAGGTTCCTCTCGATGAAAAATTAAAATTCTTATTTGAGATAGATGAGATATTAAAAAATTCTAAGTATGCTGTTTTGAGAAACTGTGTTTTAAGATTTTTTAGAGAAAATAAATATTTTGCTTCCACTGAAGGTCACGATATACACCAGGTAATTTATCATTCAGGAGGAGGTTATTCAGTCTATACCTTTAAGGATGGAATTCTTGAGGTACGATCTTATCCAGAAAGTCATGGTGGTAACTATTTACAGGGAGGATTTGAGGTCATAGATAAAGGGATGTTTAAAGAGAATGCTTTCAAAATAGTAGAAGAGGCTGATAAATTACTTACTGCTCCACCAGCTCCAGAAGGTGAGTTTGATCTTGTAATTATGCCTGGTCAGATGGTTCTTCAAATTCATGAGTCAGTAGGTCACGCTACAGAACTGGATAGAGTTTTAGGTTATGAGGCTTCTTATGCAGGAACGAGTTTTGCTACACTTGATAAACTTTTTAAATTTAGATATGCTTCTCCAATTGTAAATATCACAGCAGATGCTACTTATCCGAAAGGGCTTGGCACATTTGGTTTTGATGATGAAGGAACAAGGGCAAAAAAAATTTATTTAATTAAGGAAGGTGTTCTTTCAGGATATCTTTCATCAAGGGATACTGCAATTCATATTAATTCAGAGTCTTCTGGTGCTGCAAGGGCTTCAAGTTGGAACAGGATTCCAATAGTGAGGATGACAAATATAAACCTTGAACCAGGTGATAAAACATTGGAAGAGCTTATTTCTGATATTAAAGATGGTTTTTTAATTGATGTTAATAAATCATGGAGTATTGATGAAAAAAGGCTTAATTTCCAGTTTGCCTGTGAAATAGGTTACAGAATAAAGAACGGGAAATTAACCGGAGAAATTGTGAGAGACCCCCTTTATTATGGTATAACACCAGATTTCTGGAATTCCTGTGATGGTATAGGGAAAGATCAAATTCTTTATGGGCTTTTAACCTGTGGAAAGGGTGAACCGGGTCAATCTATGCATGTAGGTCATGCTTCTCCTCCTGCAAGGTTTAGAAAAGTAAAGTTTGGGTCTGGATCTACATAATTATTTGTTTAAGAATTTAATTTTTCTTTTTTTGATTTTATCTTCTTGTGCTTTTTTCAGGAGTTATTTTAATACATATTATAATGCCAAAAAATATTACAGAGATGCAGAAAAAAGATTCTTTCAAAATAAAAAAAACTTGACTCAGGAGATTAAAACTTTATATGATAAGTCCCTTGAAAAGTTTTTAAGAATTATAAAATATTTTCCTGATTCTCCATTTTTTGATGATGCTATTTTTTATTCAGGTATGATTTACATAAGAATAGATGAAAAATCAAATGCAATTAAAAAGTATGAAGAACTTCAAAGATTTTTTCCAAAAAGTTTTTTTACATTTATTTTTTGTGATTCTCTTTTAAATTATCTTTTCCAAAAAAAAGACCTTGAAAATTCTCTTTTTGTTCTTTCTCTTTATCCAAAAAAAGAAAGTCCTAAATTTTATTTTTATAAATCAAAATATTTTGAAATAAGCGAAGAATATGACTCTTCACTTTACTATTCAAGGAAGGTAATATCTAATTCTTCTTTAAAGGAAAGAGCAATACCTATTTATGTTCGTTCTGCTTTAAAGATAGGGATGGTGGATTCAGCTATGCGTTTTATTAAGGATCTGGAAAAAAATAAAGATTTATCTATTTTACTTGCTGAGGCATACAAGGAAAAGGGAGATTTTGAAAAAGCAAAGGAGATTTTAAAAAATTTTGATTCTGAAAATAAAAATTATGAGGTATTAAAAATTCTTCAGGAAATTTACATGAAAGAGAATAATATTTCTGAATTGAAGAGACTTTTCAAAAATTTTATGTTAAAGGGGGAAGATTATATTAAAAAACAGGAAATTGGATTTGAACTTGCCAAGATTTACTTTGAAGAGGATAGCTTAATTCCTTTGAAAGATATATTGTCTGAAATTAAGAAATTTTCTCCTTCAACAAATTACGGAGTAAAGTCAGGTGTATGGTTAAATTTGATTGAAAATGAAGAAAAGTTAAAGGATTTAGAAGGAAATAAATTGAAGGAGGAAATGCTTAAAATTGCTGAATCCTATTATATTGACCTTGGATTATATAAAAAAGCTTTAAAACTTTTTGAAGAGTATGTAAAAAATTTTTCAGAAGATAGAGAAATTCCACGGGTTTTATACCTTATTATATTTATTTACAAAAACTTTTTAAAAGATGAAATGAAAACTAATGAATTTTATAAGATTTTAGAAGAAAAATATAAAGGGAGTTTTTATTATGTTATCTCGAGAAATTTACTTGAAAAAAATTGAGGGTGAGATTTTAAACAATATAGACTTAGGCGATGGAATGTTTCAGCTATTAATTTCAGCAGAGGAAATTGCAAAAAGGGTAAAACCAGGTCAATTTGTTAATATTAAAGTTCAGAATTCTCTTCATCCTTTTATCAGAAGACCCTACAGTGTATGGAATGCTGAGGATGACGTTATTGAATTTTTAATAAAGGTTTTAGGTTCGGGTTCAAGATTGCTTTATGAAAGGAAAAGAGGAAAAATAGATCTTATTGGGCCACTCGGTAAACCTTTTCCAGACCCACCTTCTGATCTTGAAATAATTCTAATTGGAGGTGGAACAGGTATAGCACCACTTATGTTTTATGCAAAGTATTATTCTTTAAGTTCTTTTAAGATTATTTATGGATTAAAAACAGCTCCGAATGAATACCTGTACTCAAGGATTCAGGAAATTACAGATAATGTATTTATATGCACCGAAGATGGATCGTTTGGTTTTAAAGGACTTGTTACGGATTTTGTTAAGGAACTTATAGAAGATAGATATATAATTTTAGAAAAATCGATGTTTATAATTTGTGGGCCACTTCCTATGTTAAGGGCTTTTAAATTTTTACCACCTGAAAGAACATATGTTTCAATGGAAGGCACTATGGCTTGTGGTTTTGGAATATGTATGGGTTGTGCTGTTAAAAGCAAAAGCTCTAATAATTATTTAAGAACCTGTACAGAAGGTCCACTATTTAAACTTTCTGAAATAGAAATATGAATTTAGAAGTTAACCTTGCAGGTTTAAAGTTAAAAAATCCATTTATGCCTGCTTCAGGAACATTTGCTTATGGTACAGAACTTATTTATCATACAGAGGCTATAAATATAAAGGAATTTGGAGCAATTGTCACAAAGGGGATAAGTATTAAGGAAAGAGCAGGAAATCCACCTGAGAGAATTGCTGAGGTACCCTGTGGCTTACTCAATTCAATTGGGCTTGAAAATGTGGGTATAGAAAGATTTATAAATGAAAAATGGCCTCTTTTGAAAAAACTTGATATACCTGTTATTGTGAATGTCTTTGGTGAAAAAGAAGAGGAGTTTGAATTTTTAGCAGAGGAGTTGGATAGAGCCTGTGTTCATGCTATTGAACTTAATTTATCCTGTCCTAATGTTGATAAAGGTGGTATGGAATTTGGGCAGAACAAAAAAAGTGCAGGAAGAATTGTTGAAATTGTAAAAAATAAATTTAAAGCTGGTCCTGTTTTTGTAAAGCTTGCTCCTAATTTTGTTAATATTATTGATATTGCAAAGGAGTGCGAAAAAAAAGGTGCTGATGGACTCTCTCTCATTAATACAATAATGGGGATGGCTATTGATGTGGAAAGAAGAGAGTTTGTAATTCCAAGGGGAGTTGCCGGTCTTTCTGGACCTTGTATTCATCCAATTGCACTTTATATTGTTTACAGAGTTTATCATGAGGTGAAAATTCCAATTATAGGTATTGGTGGAATTTATGATTATAAATCAGCTCTTGAATTTTTAATGGCAGGTGCGAGAGCCTGTCAGATAGGAAGTATGCTTTTTGTGGAGCCTGGAATAATAAATAAAATAATAAAGGATACAGAAGAGTATATGAGAAGACATAAAATTAATGATATTAAAGAAATAATAGGCTGTATGCAAATAAGAAAAATAAGGGAGGAAAAACCTTGACAGAAATAATAATTGCCCTTAATACGAATAAAAAAGATATTGCTGAAAAATGGGTGAGTGCACTTTTTCCCCTTGTTAAATGGTTTAAAATTGGATACCCCCTTTATATAAACGCAGGTAATAAATTTGTGAAAGAGCTCAAGGAAAAAGGGGCAAAAGTTTTTCTTGATCTTAAACTCTTTGATATTCCTTCTGTTGTTTCTCTTGCAATAAAGGAAATAAATGAATTGGGTGTAGATATGATAACTCTTCATACTCTTGGTGGTTTTGAGATGCTTGAATCAGCTTGTAAAACTTTATGGGAAGTTGAAAAGGGAAAAAGACCCTTACTTATAGGGGTTACAATTCTTACAAGCATGTCTGAGGCAACATTAAAGGATGTATCAGATGCGAGAAAGACAATGGATGAAGAGATAGTGACCTTAGTAAGGCTCGCAAAATCTGCTGGACTTGATGGAGTTGTAGTTTCGGGTGAAGAGATAGAGATTGTAAAAAATCTTTGTGGTAAGGAATTTATAACGGTTGTTCCCGGAATAAGGCTTGAAGAAGATTTACCTTTTGATCAGGAAAGGATAATTACACCAAGAAAGGCGAAGGAAAAAGGAGCAGATTTTTTAGTTGTTGGAAGACCTATTACCCATTCTGATAATCCTCTTGAGAAGTTAAAAAGGTATTTAGAAGAGATAGGTTAAATTGGAAAAAGTATCTATTGGTAAAACAAAATCCGAGTATATAAGGGTAGTTTTTCCCGAGCATGCTAATTCAATAGGAAGTTTATATGGTGGTTATATGATGAGATGGATACTTGATGCAGGTACTCTTCTTGCTACTAAATTTACAAAAGGTCCCTGCGTAATTGGCTCAATGGATTCAATTGATTTTATTAAACCTGTTAAAATCGGAGATATTTTACTTTTTGAATCTTTTGTTGAATATGTTGGTAATACTTCAATTGAGATAGGTGTTAATGTTTTTTCAGGGAGATATGACAAAGAAGAACTTGCATGTATATCAAACCTATCTTTTGTAGCACTTGATAGTGAGGGTAATAAAAGAATAATTGATAGAAAAGTTTACCCTGAAAATGAAGAGGAAGAAAAAATTTACAAAATGGCAATTGAAAGAAGAGAGAGAAGGAAAAAGAGAATTTTAGAGTTTAAAAAAAATCCACCAGAGTTTAGCACTTTAGAGACTAAGTGGTCAATAACTGCTCACAGAGTTATTTTTCCTGAAGATACACTTTTTTTAAAAAGAGCCTATGGAGGGAAAGTATTAATGGTTATGGATGAGCTTGCTGCTATCCTTGCGAGAAAGTATGCAAAGGGAATATGTGTTACAGCATCTGTTGATGAAATGGATTTTCTTGCCCCTGCTTATATAGGAGAAATTTTAAATATGGAGGCTTATATAACATCAGTATTTAATACAAGTTTAGAAATTCTTGTAAAGGTTTTTGCTGAGAATCCTGAAAAGGGAGAGTTTAGACATGTGGTTAGTTCCTATATGGTTTTTGTTCATCTTGATGAGAAAGGAAATCTAAAAAAGTTACCTGAATATGAAATTCAAAAAATTCTTGAAGGTGCAATCTTGAGGAAAAAGATAAGAGATGAAAGAAGGAAAAAAATTAAAGAAATCCAAATTAAAAAAGAATAAACCTTTTATTATAGCTGTAAGTGGTTTTACAGGCGCTGGAAAATCTTTTGTTGCAAATGTAATAAGTAAAAAAATTGATTGCGTAGTTTTAAGGTCAGATGTTATCAGAAAAGAAATTTCCGGAATAAATTTAAATCAACATGTTTATGAAGATTTTGAAAAGGGAATTTATAGCAAAGAAATGACAGAGAAAGTTTATAAGGAAATGTTTAAAAGGACTAAAAGATATTTAAGAGAATCTAAAAATGTTATTCTTGATGCAAGTTTCCTTGATAAGAATAAGAGGGATAAATTAAGGGAAGTTTCAAAAGAATTAAATGTTAAGCTTTTGATTCTTTGGGTAGAAACGCCACCTGATTTAATAAAGGAAAGACTTTCAAAGAGGAAGGGAGATGTTTCTGACGGGAGATGGGAAATTTATTTAAAACAAAAGGAAAAATACGAGAAACCAGATGAAAAAGATATAGTTTTTATTGAGAGTGTTAATAAGAAAGAATTAGAAAAGATTCTTGATGATATTATTTTACGTTTTTTAAGCACTTGAAAATTCTTCTTTAATTTTCTTATAAAATATTTATGAAATTGTTAAAGGATTTAATTTTATTTTTAATTTTTATAATAATTCCAACTTTTTTAATGTGGTATTCGGTATTAAGATATGTAAAAGGGGATAAAAAATGAATGCTTCTCAATTTGCTATCTGGATAACCTTTGTATTTTATCTTATTCTCTTAATAACAATTGGTTTTATAGGAGAGAAAAAATATTCAAAAACCTATGAAGATTTTGTAGTTGCAGGAAAAAATCTTGGTAAATGGGTTACAGCTATTTCTGCTTCAGCTTCTGCTGAAAGTGCATGGTTAATTTTAGGTCTATCCGGTTACGGTTTTGTTCATGGTTTTGGTTCATACTGGATTGCTCTTGGGGGAATTCTCGGTTACTGGTTCAATGCTTTGTTTATAATTTCAAAATTAAAAAGAGAAACGGATCTATATAAAAGTGTCACAATTTCCGATTATATTGAGTATAAATTAAAGGATAAGAGTCACATTTTCAGAGTTTTATCAAGTCTTATTATTGTCTTATTTATGACTGCTTATGTTGTTGCACAATTTACAGGTTCTGGTAAACAGCTGGAAGGAATGGGACTTACAAGTTACAAAACTGGTGTTTTTATAGGTGCTTTTATTATTGCAATTTATGTTATTATGGGGGGTTATGCAGCTGTATCCTATACTGACCTTTTACAAGGGCTTTTAATGGTTTTTGTCCTTGTTATCTTTCCTGTTATAGCAATATTTATTTCTGGAGGACCATTAGAGTTTCTGAAAAAAGCATCTGAAATAAGTCTTACACAGCTCTGGGGACCTCAAAATTTCTCTCTTTTTATTCTTGGTTTTTTAGTAGGTGAGGCAATTGGAATTGCTTTTGGTTATCCTGGTATGCCCCATGTAATCATAAGGTATTTTACAGTAAAAGATGAAGAAGAAGGTAAAAGGGCGGGTTTCATTGCTATATCCTGGGCAATTTTATCTTACTTTGGTGCCTGTACTCTTGGAATAGCAGGTAGAGTCCTGGTTGAGATGGGGAGATTATCTCTCCCTTCCGATCCTGAAAAGATTTTACCTTTATTTACAAGTTCCTTTTTACATCCTGTGCTTGCAGGTATTATTCTTTCTGCTGTAACTGCTGCTATTATGTCCACTGCGGATTCTCAATTAATGTATTCATCAACAACTTTAATAAATGACCTTTTTCTTGCTTTTAAGGGTAAAAGACCAGGGCAAAAATTTCTTGTTTGGGGAACGAGATTTTTAATACTTATTCTTTCTCTAATTGCTATTTTCTTGGCTTTAATAGAGGTCAGGTTTATTTACAGGTTTGTTTTATATGCCTGGAGTGCGCTTGGTGCTGCCTTTTCACCAGTAATAATTCTTTCCCTTTATGATAAAAAATTCAATAGGTTTGGAGCAATATCCTGTCTTATAACAGGTCCTCTTGTTACTATATTATGGAAGGATGTTTTTAAATTGACAAAATACCTCTATGAACTTTTTCCAGCCTTTTTAATAAGTTTATTACTTGGTTTTCTTATAAGCAGAGTTTTTAAAGATAAAGAGCCTTAATTTTTTATGAAGATTTACATAGGGTTATGTGCTTCTCCCTCAAGGAAAAACTATTTTGATTTTTTTAATACCTGTGAAATTCAGGAGACCTTTTATACTGTGCCAGGAGAGAAAAAGGCTTTAAATTTGAGAAAAAAAATAGAAAATTTAAAAGATTTTCATCTTTTTTTAAAGGCACCCCAGCATATAACCCATCCGGCTTCTTCTCCTACTTACAAAAGGTCAAAAAAAGATTACGGTGAAAGGGGAAATTATGGTTTTTTTAAAAATACAGAAGAAGTAGAAAAAGCGTGGCTTGATATAAAAAGATTTGCTGAAATCTGTAATGCAAAGGGTATAGTATTTCAAACTCCTTCTTCTTTTAGTGAAACAGAAGAGAATATAAAAAATATTAAAAATTTTTTTAAAAATAAAGATGGCTTACTGTTTTTCTGGGAAGCAAGAGGAAATTGGAATAAAAATACTCTTAAAAGAATATTTGAAGAATGTAAAATTTTTCAGGCAGTTGATCCTTTCCATCAGGAAGTAATTGTTGAGACTTCCCCTATTTATTTAAGGTTGCATGGAAGAAAAATGTATAAATACAAATTTAATGAAGCAGATTTTGAAGAAATTAAAAAAATAATAGAAAGTATTAAAGGAGAAGTTTTTGTTTTGTTTAATAATATATATATGTGGGAAGATGCACAAAAATTTAGGGATTATATTTTAAAGGAGGGTTTTTAAATGGAGAATTTCTTTGCGGTAATTATGGCTGGTGGAAAAGGTGAAAGGTTGTGGCCACTTTCAAGAGAAAAAAAGCCAAAACCTTTTATTGAAATACTTGATAAACCTCTTATAAATCTTACCTATAATAGATTAAAAAAAATAGTTCCTGAAAAAAATATAATTGTAATAGTTCCTTCTTATCTTGCAAATATTACTAAAAAATATCTACCGGGTGTTAAAATTTTAAAAGAACCATTTCCAAAAAATACCCTTGCTACATGTATTTACAGCACTTTTTATATATATAAAAAATCAAAGGATGCTGTTATAGGTATATTTCCTGCTGACCATATAATAAAAGATGAAAAAATTTTTAACAAGATAGTAAATTTTGCCTTTAAAAATGTTAAAGACTCTATTATTACTTTTGGAATAAAACCTAATAGACCTGAAACAGGTTATGGCTATATAGAGCTTGGTAATTCTCTTTATAGAGAGGATAACCTGGAAATAAGGGAAGTTTTAAGATTTCATGAGAAACCAGATAAGGAGAAGGCTTTAAATTATTTAAAAAGAGGAAATTTTATGTGGAATTCAGGAATTTTTATCTTTAAGGCTGAGGGCTTTTTTAATATATTAAAAGAGGCAAATCCTTCAATTTATGAACTTTTGAAATATCTTGAAAACAAAAAGGTAAAAAAATTTTTTGAAATGATTCCTGAAACTTCAATAGATTATGGTGTTTTAGAAAAAACAAATAGATTGAACTCTATTCCATCAGATTTTGGGTGGGAAGACCTTGGTTCTTTCCTTTCCTTTGAAAATGTTTTACCGAGGGATAATGAGGGTAATACTTTTAAGGGTAATCCAATTTTTCTTGATTCAAAAAATAATATAGTTTTTTCAAAGGAAAAAAAGGTTATATTTTATAAAATTGAAAACCTTGCTTTTATTGATTCAGGTGATATTATACTTGTTTTTCCTAAATATGAATCTCAGAAAATAAAGGAGCTTTTGAAAGAACTTAAAAAAATAATGTCCAAGAAGTATTTTTAAAATGAGAAAAATTTACGAAGAAATTCTTGAAGAATTTAAAAAATGTGCCCTGAAGGCAGGTGATATTCTTATAAGAGAATATAGAAAAAATAGTTTGAAATATAAAGAAAAAATGGAAAGAGATTATGTTTCTGAGGTGGATTTTAAAGTGGAAGAGGAAGTTAAAAAAATTCTTTCAAAAAAATTTAAAAATATTCCTTTTTTAGGTGAAGAGATGGGTGGAAAAAATGTTGAAGAAATGTTTATATGTGACCCCCTTGATGGAACGAGAAATTTTATTCAGAAATTACCCTTTTTTTCCTTTTCAATTGCGTATGTAAAAGAGAGTGAACCTTTTGTAGGGCTCATCTATATTCCCCTTTTAAATGAGCTTTTCTATGCAATAAAAAATAAGGGTGCCTATTTAAATGGGAAAAGGATACATGTATCAAGGAAAAGAAAGGGATTTATAATAGGAACAGGTTTTCCATTCAGAAGGAGGGAATACTGGGATTTGTATTATAGAAAATTTAAAGAAGTTTTTGAAAGTTCAGATGACTTAAGGAGACCTGGTTCAGCATCTCAAGACCTTGCCTATGTAGCATGCGGAAGATACGATGGTTTTTTTGAATTTGGACTTTCGCCTTGGGATATCTTTGCCGGGGTTTTAATTGTTGAAGAAGCAGGAGGAAAAACAAGTGATATGGAGGGTAAAAGGAATCATCTAAAAACAGGAAATATAATAGCAGGAAATATACACGCCTATAACTTGTTATTGAAGATTTTTAAAGGCATATAAAATTTGAATTTTTTAAAAATTTATAGTAAATTAAATTATGCATAGACATTTTAATACTCTTATTAAGTCTCCTGTAAAAAAAATAGTTATTGTTGGAAATCCTAATGTTGGAAAATCTGTGATATTCAATCATCTTACAGGAAAGTATGTAACTGTTTCCAATTATCCAGGTACAACTGTTGAAATTTCGGGTGGTTTTTTAAAGGGTAATAAGGATGTTTATGTGATAGATTCACCAGGTGTTCAGAGTTTACTGCCAAGAACAGAGGATGAGAGGGTGACTGTGAGAATTTTGCTTGAAGAAAATCCGGATATTGTGATATTAGTTGCGGATTCAAAAAATCTTAAAAGAGCCTTAGTTCTTCTGTATCAAGTTTCTTTATTTAAGTTTAAGACAGTTTTAGTTTTAAATATGACAGATGAAGCAAAGTTAAGAGGTATTGAGATAGATGAAAAGAAATTGAGCAATGAACTAAAAATACCTGTTGTAAAAACTGTTGCAATCCATGGAAAGGGTATAAGGGAGCTTTTTTTAAATTTAGAAAAGGCTTCCATACCCTATTTTGATTTTAAACCTGAAAAGAGAATTTTTGAAATTTTTAAAAAAATAGAGAAAAAACTTGAAGGTGTAATTGAAAAGAAAGAAGGTATTATACATCTTTTTCTTGCAAGGTTTGAGGATGTTGAAAACCTTTTGAAGAATAAGTTAAAGGAGGAAGATTATAAATATGTACTAAAGATAAGGGAAAATTTTGAAAATTCTCTTTATGAACCTGTTGAATTTTATATCATTTCTGATATAAATAAAAATATTGAAAAAATTGTTTCTCTTGTAATGAAGAAAGGAGAAGTAATTTACAAAAACATAGTAAGCGATTTACTCCATAATTTTATGATACATCCTGTAGGAGGATTTATATTCATTGTGATAACTTTATATTTACTTCATTTATTTGTTGGTGTTTTTGGTGCAGGTTTTCTTGTAGATTTGCTTGAAAACAAGTTATTCGGGGAAATTATAAATCCCTTTCTTATAAAGCTTTTTAATTTACTTCCTGTTCCTTTTTTAATAAAAGATCTTTTTGTTGGAGAATTTGGAATTTTTACGATGGCTTTAACTTATGGTTTTGCTATAATTTTCCCTGTTGTTTTAACTTTTTTTATTGCTTTTGGAATACTTGAGGATTCAGGATATTTCCCGAGGCTTGCTTTTTTGTTGAATAATTTTTTTAAAAAAATAGGTCTTTCTGGGAGAGCAATTCTACCTTTGATTCTTGGACTTGGTTGTGACACAATGGCAACTATAACAACAAGAACTCTTGAAACAAAAAAGGAAAAAATTATTGTTACACTTTTACTTGCACTTGCTGTTCCATGTTCTGCTCAGATGGGAGTAATATTTGCTTTGACATCTTCTATATCTTTTTCAGCACTTATAATCTGGGGAGTTACAATATTAGTAAGTATGATTATTGTTGGTTTCCTTTCTTCTCAGGTGATAAGGGGAGAGAAATCATTTTTTATAATGGAAATTCCTCCATTAAGGATTCCAAGTCTAAGAAATATATTTTATAAAACAATAGCAAGAGTAGAGTGGTATTTAAAGGAGGTAATTCCAATTTTCATTATAGGAACTTTTCTTCTTTTTATACTTGATTTATCTCATATACTTAATTTTTTTGAAGAATTATTTAGACCAGTGGTTACAAATATTCTTGGTTTACCGAAGGAATCAGCTGTTGGTTTTATAATGGGTTTTTTAAGAAGGGATTATGGGGCAGCAGGATTTCTTATGTTAAAAGAAAAAGGGCTATTAAGTGCTGCTCAAGTGATTGTAAGTACAGTTACAATTACCCTCTTTATGCCATGCATAGCTAATTTTTTAGTTATAATAAAGGAGAGGGGTTTAAAAGTGGCTTTTTATATTTCAGTTTTTGTTATAATTTATGCTATAACAGCAGGTTTTTTAGTAAGGATGATTCTTGCAAAATGGCCGGTTTAAAGGTAAAATGTAATATGTGTGGAAACACTTTTGTGCCAGACTATGAAAATAGGGTATGTTTGAAATGTCCCTATAATATTTTTAAAAATTCATGTAAATTTGCAAGGTGTCCTTATTGTTTTTACGAAAATGTTGTATTTTCGGATGTTAAAATTGAGAATTTTTTAAGTAAAATTTTAAGGAAATTGAAATGGAAATAAGGATAGAGGAAGCATTAAAGCTTTTGTGGTTAAAAGAGGAAGGGTGGAGTGAAGAAGAATTTTACCCTGTTATAAAGTATAAAATTGAGGAAAGGGATTATGAGGAATTAATGAAATTAGGGTTTGTAAAAAGAGAAAATGGAAAATGGGTTTTTACTGAGAGAGGGAAACATGCGGCATTGGATATTATAAGGAGATTAAGACTTGCTGAGTGGCTTTTTTATGAGCTTGTGGAAGTTAATAATAATTATTCCAGTGAAGCTGCTTGTCGTTTGGAGCACATTTTAAATGAAGAAGCGACGGATAGAATTTGTTCATTATTTGGGCATCCAAGATTTTGTCCTCATGGAAAGCCTATACCTCGTGGTAAATGCTGTGGTGAAAAGAAGTTTAATACTATAAAACCCATTCATTTACCTTTAACTTATGTGGAGGAAGGAGAATTTGTTAAAGTTATTTCTATTGATACTGATGATAGGAGAATTTTACATAAGCTTGTTAGTTTAGGTTTAATGCCAGGGGTAATAGTAAAGGTTTTAAAGAAAAGGCCTTTATTTATGATAGAACTGGATGAAAGTGTAATATCGGTTGATAGAGACATTGCTGAGAAGATTTTTGTTAAAAGTTTGAAAGAAAAAGTTTGAAATTGTGAAAATTTTATTTTATAATTATTTCAGGTTAGTTTAAGGGGAAAATGGACTTGAAAAAAAATTTTTTTTGAGTTATAATATTATATATAATTTTGGTATTTGAAAATTGGGTTGGGTATGCCCTGAAGAGATGAAATTTTAAATTTGAAAATTATTTTTTGATGGAGGGTTTGATCCTGGCTCAGGGTGAACGCTGGCGGCGTGCCTAATGCATGCAAGTCGAGCGGAGGGGGGAAACCCCCTCAGCGGCGGACGGCGGAGTAACACGTGGCTAACCTGCCCCTGGGAGGCGGACAACCCAGGGAAACTTGGGCTAATCCGCCATATTGTCTCAGGAGGGTATCCTTCTGAGATGAAAGGGGGCCTCTGTTTACAAGCTCCCGCCCAGGGAGGGGGCCGCGTCCCATCAGGTAGTTGGTGGGGTAATGGCCCACCAAGCCTATGACGGGTAGCCGGCGTGAGAGCGTGGCCGGCCCGAGGGGCACTGAGACACGGGCCCCACTCCTACGGGAGGCAGCAGCAGGGGATCTTGGGCAATGGGGGAAACCCTGACCCAGCGACGCCGCGTGGGGGAAGAAGCCCTTCGGGGTGTAAACCCCTGTCAGGGAGGACGATGTCCTGGGAGGCGAATAGCCTCTTGGGATGACGGTACTCCCAGAGGAAGCCCTGGCTAACCTCGTGCCAGCAGCCGCGGTAATACGGGGAGGGCAAGCGTTGCCCGGAATCACTGGGCTTAAAGGGGATGTAGGCGGTCGGGTGTGTCGGATGTGTAATCCATCCGCTTAACGGATGGGCTGCGTCCGAAACTACCCGACTAGAGGGCACCAGAGGGGAGCGGAACTCACGGTGTAGCGGTGAAATGCGTGGATATCGTGGGGAACGCCAGTGGGGAAGCCGGCTCCCTGGGGTGTCCCTGACGCTGAGGTCCGAAAGCTGGGGGAGCGAAGGGGATTAGATACCCCCGTAGTCCCAGCCGTAAACGATGCGGGCTAGCCGTGGGTTCCCGTTAGGGAATCCGTGGCGCAGGGAAACCGGTAAGCCCGCCGCCTGGGGAGTACGCTCGCAAGGGTGAAACTCAAAGGAATTGACGGGGGGGCGCACAAGCGGTGGAGCGCGTGGTTCAATTCGTTGCTAACCGAAGAACCTTACCCGGGCTTGACATGCCGGTAGTATCCCTCTCGAAAGAGAGGGAGATCCCCCTCTGGGGGAAGCCGGCACAGGTGCTGCACGGCTGTCGTCAGCTCGTGCCGTGAGGTGTTGGGTTAAGTCCCGCAACGAGCGCAACCCTCGCCCTTAGTTGCTACAGCGGGCATGTCCCGGCTGGGCACTCTAAGGGGACTGCCCCCGATGAGGGGGAGGAAGGTGGGGATGACGTCAAGTCCGTGTGGCCTTTATGTCCGGGGCTACACACGCGCTACAATGGGCAGGACAGAGGGAAGCGACCCCGCAAGGGGGAGCAAATCCCAAAACCTGCCCCCAGTTCGGATCGGGGTCTGCAACTCGACCCCGTGAAGCCGGAATCGCTAGTAATCGCCGGTCAGCAATACGGCGGTGAATACGTTCCCGCCCCTTGTACACACCGCCCGTCACGCCATGGAAGTCCCGAATGCCTGAAGGCTCTACTTATGTGGAGCTGAAGGCAGGCGGGATGACTGGGGCGAAGTCGTAACAAGGTAGCCGTACGGGAACGTGCGGCTGGATCACCTCCTTTCTAAAAGGAAAATTCTTCAGGGCATACCCAACTTATTCTTTTTCTTAAAAATATCCTGAAAAGACCCTTTCAAGATTACAAAAGATATTTTTTAAATTAAGTTGGAGTGTGCTATACAAGAAGATTTTTTAGAAGGCGCTCCTAAGAATCTTATTCACCATAAAAATTCAGTATTGTTATGTCTTTTACATCCTATTTGAGTTTTTCGGATTTTTCTTTATAATTTTAATTATTAAAATAATAACTATTCCAAAAGTATTAAGGGAAAAACTTGGAGAAGATGGGGTTGATGCATTAATTGAACTTTTAAATGCTTCTAATGAAAAACTGAAAATTGATTTAATTGAGTTACAAACTGAAAGATATGAAAGGAGATTGACAGAGGAGATTAATAAATTAAGAGCCGAAGATATTGCTAGATTTGATAAAAGGATAACTGAAGAAACTGCAAGAATTGATAAAAGGATAATTGAAGAAACAGGGAAATTAAGAGTTGAAATTTCAAAGAGTTATGCAAACATAATAAAATGGATGTTTATATTCTGGGTAGGACAAATAAGTGTTATGACTTTAATATTTTTTACTTTTCTAAAATTCATTAGATAATTTGTTTGCGGTATATTTATGGAAAAAACAAAATGCAGAAACATTTTGTAGTAGACACTCCTTCATTTGAAAAAAATAATTTTATTGTATTAAGATAAACTATGATGAAAAAATTTTTGTTTTTTATTTTAAGCTCTTCACTTTTTGCCTCAAATTTTATTCATGAGGTTTCTTTAAGTCTTCTAAAGGGTAATGTTCCTCTCCAAGAGTTTGCTAAAGTATCCAATGCTGGTTTTGGATTTGATCTATCTTACAGATTGAGGATTTATCATATCTTATGTTTATCTTTATCATCTGATTATTCTTATTTTATTCCACAAAAAGATTATAAAGGATTTAATTTATTTGATTTTAATATTGGGTTTGAATATGTTCCTTTCAGTTTTAAAAAACCTTTTTCTCCTTATTTAAGAATAAGTTCAGGTATTTATAACTTAAAACAAGATGTTTTATCACAGAGAAAAATTGGTTTTGGAATTGGAACAGGTTTTTATATTTCGCTTCTTGATTTTAATTTTTCTTATAATAACATTTTAACAAGTGTAAAAAATACAAGTTTTTTAAGTTTTGGTTTAAAATACAGGATACCTGTTAACGAATAATGTGGGTTCAAATCCCTTAAATTTTTTAGGAGTAATTATATGAAAAAATTAATAGCCCTACTAATAGCACTTCCCCTATTTGCAGGGGGAGAGGCGTGGCTCAATCTCGGATACGGAAGTGCTTCCCAGGGATACGATAAAGACGGAAATGCTCATGATATAGGGGGTTCTTCCAGTATAATGAACATCTATCTTGGAGGTTCATATGATTTTTACAAATTCCCTACTCTAACACTTTTTGGAGGTGGAGATTTAAGATTATCTCAGCATAAATTTTCCCCTGACCAGGGAAATTCAGTTTCAAGTGGTTTTGCACTTCAGAATTTAGTATTGTTCCTTGGTGCCAAAGGTCCTTTCTTTAAGGGGAAACTTGGTTTTCTTATGGATTTGGGACCTGAAATGGATACCAATAAGATTCCAAATACAGATGAACAGAATGCTATTATGATCAATTTAACCGGCACTTTACCAAATCCAATGTTTTCTCTTTCTGCAGGTATATATTATTTCCTTACACTTGAAGGTGAGACAAAAATATTTGTTCCTTTTCCACAGCCTGGTTTCCAGACAGTTAAAATAGATAATGGTGATTATTTTGCCTTTTTTGCAAAGGGTGGATATAAATTCGCAATTGGTGAAGCTGGACTTGAGTTAATTTACAGAATGAGAACAGCTCAAAAAGTTGAAGGTAATGAAATTCAGGATACTGATGGAAATCATTTTTCTTTGATACCTTATGTTACAATAAATCCTCCTGCTATGCCATTTTCTTTCTTTATCAAAGGAGCAGTTGTTGATGAATACTTACCTTACGGAATTTCTTTAATGGGTAAAAATGATTTTGTAACAAGATTGGGCTTTACTTTAGGTGGTAAAATAAGATTTTAATTATTTTAATTTAAAGCTTTTTGGGTTCAAATCCCTATTAAAAAAAATTATAAAATGAAAAAATATATCACAGTAATGATTTTTCTTCTGGGAATACTTAGTGCCCAGGAGATGAGAATCGGTTTTGGTGGAGGTTTTAATATTCCCATGGGTGACCTTTCTGATGCAGCAGGTTTCGGATTCAAATTTGGTGGAGATTTTGGGTATAAATTTATTCCTCAACTTGGTATATTGGGACTTATCGATTATAACATATTTACTGAAAAAACAATTTCAGTTCCTGTTTATGATACTGTGATAGAGGTAAAGTCAAGTTTCAATAATTTCTCTTTGGGTGGTATGCTCACCGTGTATCCTCCTCTTCAAAACCCAAATTTATCAATTTATTTTGGAGGAGGTTTAGGTTTTAATATGCAAACTGCAAAAGCATCTTCTGGAGGTGTTTCGGTATCAGATTCTGAAACTGATCTTGGTTTAGTTCTTGGTGGAGGCTTTATAATAAAAAATAACTTTGAACTTTCATTTTTGTATAATCATATATTCTGGGATAATGGAAGTGGTCAGTATTTAAGTTTTGGTTTTAAGTATCTTTTAAAACTATAAAAAATAGGTAAGGGGGGGGATTACCCCCCTTTTTTTAAAAAATAAAATTATTAAAAATTCTTAAATTATAACAACGTTTATTAAATAAACATATTCCCTCCCCGTGTAGAGAGCAGGGTGAGCAGAAAGTTTTATTGTAAATAATTTTTAATTCATCACCATAGGGTCTGAATCCGTAAAGAAAAGTAGTGGGTCCAAAAAAAACTATACCACTTTTTTTATAAGCACTTGCTATATGTGAGACCATTGAGTCAACTGTTATAACAAAAGAAGAATTTTTTACTATATAAAACAATTCATTTAAATCAGTTTTACCCCTTAAATCAATAATTTTATCATTTATGAAAGGTAAATTTTCTTTTTTACTTTTTTCATCACCTACAATAACACAGAAATTTTCCTTACTTTTAATTTCAAGTATTTTTTTTAAAGTTTTATCTTTTAAGTTTTTTTTTCCTTTAGATGAAAAAGGAGCAATTAAAATATATTTTTCCGGCAATCCTTTAAACTCTTTTTCCCCCTTCAATATGGGTCTAACATAAAAATCTTCATTAAAAATTTTTTCTAAAGGTTCAGAGAATATTTTTATAAAGGATTTTTCTTTTAAAGGAAACCTGAAAAATAAATATAATCTTCTTCTTAAACTTCTTTTATTTGCATATAATTTTTTTTTCGCTTTTATTTTTTTCATTAAAAAGAAACTCCTTAAGTTTTTCTGTAAATCAAAAGCATAGTCGAAACTTTGCTTTAAAATTTCTTCTTCCTTTTCCAGTTCTAAAATTTTTAAATTTTCAAACCCATCAAAAATATTTTTAAACTTTTTCTTTATTACTAAAAAAACATCAATGTTTTTCTTTAAAAGTTTATCTATAATTCCTGTTAAAAGAATTAAGTCTCCACCTGAGGAAAATCTTAATATTAAAATTTTCAAAGTAAACTGAAATTTGAAGGGGATTCAAATCCAGTTTTTTTATAAAATTCAAAAGTTCCCTTAAGCCCTTCCTTGAAATTTGTTAAGTTAATCTCACCCAATATTTTGCATATCTTACTGTTATCCCCTCTCAATTCCATAATTTCATTTTTAAAAGGTCTTTTTCTTACTTCTAATTCTTTTATTTTCTTTTCTATTCCTGATATTTCAAACAAAAACTTAATTATTTCCCCAACAGAATAAGATCTTCCAGAACATATATTTACTTCTTCACCTTTAAAGTATTCCTTTTCAATCAATTTTTCAATTATTTTAGCAAGATCCTTAACATAAAGAAAATCCCTTTTTGTGTTTAAATTTCCAATTTTTATTACTTTTGAGTTCAGTATTTCATATATTATCCATGGAATAACTGATCTTATTGATTGTCTTGGCCCATAAGTATTAAAGGGTCTTAAAATTAAAAAGGGAATATTTTCATAATTACATATTGACTTTACAAGCTCATCACAAGCAATTTTTGAGGCAGCATAAGGTGATAAGGCATTTTTACTATCTTTTTCTTTAACTGGTAACTTTTCTGGATTTCCATATACTTCTGAGGTTGAAAAATGAATCAAGGGGATTTTATTTTTTTTTAAGGCATTTAAAATATTAAAAGTTATTAAAGTATTATTGAAAAAAACTTCTTCAGGATTTTCAAAGGACCTTTTAACAGATATATTTGCTGCAAGATTTATAACAAGGTTTACTTTTTTAATAACCTTTTCAATTTCCTCTCTTGCTCTTAAATCACCAAAAACTATTTCTATATTTTTAAAATTTTCTTTATTTAAAAACTTAAGATTTTGAATATCACCCTGAGAATTATATCTTAAAAAGGCAAAAATTTTGAATTTTTTACTCAAATGCTCCACTAAATGACTCCCAATAAAACCGCCTGCACCGGTTATAAGAATTCTCATTTTTTTCTTTCTAATCTATCAAGCCTATCATAAATTCCAGCTATAGCCTCACCAAGAAAACCAACCACAAAAAATAAAAGCCCAAGCAGGGAAAAGAGAGCTAAAAGGAAAATTATTGAAATAAGTCTCACTTTTTTATGGATATAATATTTTAAATAAATTCCAATCATAGCACCTATTAGTCCTGTAATAAAGGAAAAAATTCCAAGAGTGCCAAAAAGTAACATTGGTTTTCTCATAAAAGAAATTTGAATTTTTACAGCAATAAGGTCAAGAAAGCCTATTAAAATTCTCTTTAAACCTCTGTACTTACTCTTCCCATGCCTTCTTGGTCTTAAAGTGACTTTAATTTCAGTAACAGAAAATCCATATTCCCATCCCCATACAACAATATAACGATGCCAATCCTTTCTTAAAGGAACTTCTTCTAAAACTTTCCTTCTTATTGCTTTAATAGAGTTCATATCAGTAGCAGGGACATTAAAAAGAAGTCTCGTTAGATTATTATAGAAAAAAGAAACAATTTTTTTATTATATTTTCCAGTTTTTTTACCACAAACTATGTCAAATCCTTCTTCAATTTTATCAACGAGCCTTTTAGCATCTTCAAAAGTAAACTGAAGGTCAGCATCAAAAATTATAAATATTTCACCTTCTGCTAATTCCATTCCCTTTTGCAAAGCATAAGTTTTTCCCATATTTCTTCTATAGGAAACAAATTTTAGATAATTTTTTTCCTTTAGGTAAGGTTTTATTTTTTCTCTTGTGTTATCAGTGGATCCATCATCTATATATATAAATTCCCAGTCTTTTAAGTTAAATTTATTTATAAAATCTTCAATCTCTTTTATTAAATCATCAATATTTTCTGCTTCGTTGTAACCTGGTATTAATACACTTACTTTTTTTATGGGAAAATTCCCCTCCTTTCTATTGCATCTATTATTCTTGATAAACCTATTATAAGAGCTGAAGTTCTCAAATCAGTTTTTAATTCTTCAGATTTCTTGATAACTTCTTTTAAAGCATTTATCAAAATTTCCTCGAGTTTTTCAAAAATTTCTTTTTCTTTCCAGAAATAATACTGTAAATCCTGAACCCATTCAAAATAAGAAACAATAACACCACCTGCATTAGCGAGAATGTCAGGAATTATGTAAATTCCTTTATCCAGAAGAATTTTCTCTGCCTCAGGAGTTGTAGGTCCATTCGCACCCTCAACTATTAAAAAGGCTTTTATTTTTTCAGCATTTTTTTCAGTTATCTGTCTTTCAAGAGCAGCAGGAACAAGTATATCTACATCCAGCTCAAAGAGATCTTTATTTTCTATAAAATCACCTTCACCTTTTATTTCCTTTAAAAATTTTTTTTCTTGTATCAATTTCAAAATTTTTTGGATGTTTAGTCCATTTTTATTAAAAAGACCCCCTGAAACATCAGTTACAGCACACACCTTTGCACCAGCATCATAAAAAGATAAAGCTGCAACAGAACCTACATTTCCAAAACCCTGAATTGCAATTTTTTGTTTTTCCAAGTCTTTATTTTTTATTTTCAAAAATTCTTTTGTAACAAAAAAAACTCCCTTCCCTGTGGCTTCCCTTCTTCCTACAGAACCACCAAGAGAAACAGATTTTCCTGTTACTATACTGGGTGTTGTAAAACCCTGAAACATAGAATAAGTATCCATAATAACATCCATTATCATATCATTTGTATTAACATCAGGAGCAGGGACATCTCTATATGGTCCTATTAATGGTAAAATCCCTGATGTGTATCTCCTTGTCAATCTTATTAACTCTCCATGAGAGAGTTTTGAAGGGTCAACTTTTATTCCTCCTTTACCACCTCCGAATGGTATATTAACAAGTGCATTTTTAAAACTCATCCAGGCTGAAAGAGCTGCTATTTCATCAAGAGTCACATCAGGATGATATCTTATACCACCCTTTGCAGGTCCTCTTGCTGTTGAATGCTGAACTCTGTAACCTGCAAAACATTTAATTTCCCCATTATCCATTACAACAGGTATAGAGACTCTTAAAACTCTTTCAGGTTCAAGAATTGTTTCAAAATATTTTTCGTTCAGATTACCAGTATAAAACGCCTTTTCCACCTGCTGGGCGACCATTTTAAAAACTGGCCCCCAGATTTCGTCTTTTTCAATACCTTTTAATAGGCTTCTTTTGCTTGCTGTGGTATCCATTGTTTATAAAATTCCTCAAGATATTTTCTTTTAATTTTAGAGAGTTCTGTTTTGGGTAACATTCCCATTAAATTCCATCCTATTTCAAAAGTTTCCTCAATTGACCTTTCTTTATCTCTTTGATTCAACATAACATTTTCAAATTCATCAGCTAGTTTTAAATATTTTTTATCCATTTCACTTAAAGCATCTTCTCCGATAATAGCAACAAGCCTTCTTAAATCTCTTCCCCTTGCATAACAAGCATAAAGCTGGTCTTTCCATTCCCTGTGATAGGGTTGAGTCTTCCCTTCACCAATTCCCAGGTTCATAAGTCTTGATAAACTCATCAAAATATCAATTGGAGGAAATATCCCCTTTCTGTGAAGTTCTCTTGATAAAACAATCTGACCTTCTGTAATATAACCTGTAAGGTCAGGAATTGGATGAGTGATGTCATCATCTGGCATTGTTAAAATTGGTATCTGAGTTATTGACCCCTTTTTACCCCTTATTCTTCCTGTTCTTTCATACAAAGTTGCAAGGTCTGTATACATATACCCTGGGTAACCTCTTCTTCCTGGAACTTCTTCTCTTGCTGCTCCAATTTCTCTTAAAGCTTCACAGTAATTTGTCATATCAGATAAAATCACAAGAACGTGGTAATCAAGTTCAAAGGCAAAATATTCTGCAACTGTAAGAGCAAATCTTGGGGTTAAAAGTCTTTCTACTGCAGGGTCATCAGCAAGATTGACAAAAGCAACTATTCTACCGAGTGCTCCACTTTCTTTAAATTCCTTCATAAAATATGCATATTCCCTTGAAGTTAAACCCATTGCTGCAAAAATTATCAAGAATTCCTCCCCTTCTCCTCTTACTTTTGCATACTTCATTATCATTGCTGCTATTTCATTTGCGGGGAGTCCTGCCCCTGAAAAGATTGGTAATTTTTGTCCTCTCACTAAAGTATTGAATCCATCAATTGCAGAAATTCCAGTCTGAATAAAGTCAGAAGGTTTATCCCTTGCAATTGGATTTATAGCAGCACCTACTATCGGTAATCTTTTTTCAGGTGTTGGAGCAGGGAGTCCATCTATTGGCTCACCTCTTCCGTTAAAAATCCTTCCTATAAGTTCTCTTGAAACACCTATATGAACCTGATCTTCCAGAAATCTTACCTTAGTTGAAGCCACATCAAGTCCAAGTGTTCCTTCAAGAACCTGAATTACAGCGTATTTTTCAGATACTTCAAGAACCTGTCCCTTTCTTTTCGTTCCATCTGGCATTATTATTTCTACAAGTGCTGCATAGGAAAAATCTTTCGCCCCTTCAAGAAATAATAGAGGACCTGATATATAAGAGACTGTCTGATATTCTTTTGTAGAAAGTTTTTCCATTTTTTCCTCCTTATGGTATAAAATTGTTTTTAATAATTTTTTAAGTTTTAATTATAATAAAAAATATGAAAAAAATAAAAACAGTTTTCATAACAGGTTCGAGGGCTGAATACGGGCTTTTATACCCTGTTTTGAAAACTTTTAAAGATTCTCCTGAGTTTGATTTTAAACTTGTTGTTACAGGTTCTCACCTTTCACCCTTTTTTGGCTTAACAAAAAATGATATAATTAATGATGGTTTTAATATAGATTATGAAGTTCCCTTCCATTTAGATTCTGATCTTAATGAAGTCTTCCCTATTTCTCTTGGAAATGGAATTATCCAGTTTACCCATGTATTTAAAATTTTAAAACCTGACATAGTTTTTGTTTTAGGAGATAGGATTGAAGTTCTTGCTGCTGCTCTTTCAGCAAATTTTTTAATGGTTCCTCTTGCCCATATCCATGGTGGAGATAATACTTCCTTTATGTTGCCTGATACATATATAAGACACTGTATTTCAAAACTTGCTCATATTCATTTCCCTGCTACTATAAATAGTAAAAAAAATCTAATTAAAATGGGAGAGGATAAAAGAAGAATTTTCGTAGTGGGAAATCTTGGAATTTATTCTCTTGATTTTAAAGAGATTCCTGATTATAAAATTTTAAAAAATAAATATAATTTATTAAAGGAAAAAGAATATGTTCTTTTAATCCATCATCCCTTTCCCTTTGAAAAGGAAAAATCCTTGGAGGAACTTAGAATTATCCTTAAAGTCCTTTTTAAATTTAATTTACCCTTTGTAGCTATTTCTCCAAACAATGATCCAGGGGGAAGGGAAATGAGAAATTTTCTTTTTAGTGAAGCTCAGAGAGGAAATTTTATTTTAATTGATAATTTACCCTATAGAGAATTTATTTCTTTAATGAAAAATGCAAAATTTATGATAGGAAACTCATCAAGTGCCCTTTATGAAGCATGTCTATTTAAAATTCCTGTTATTACTGTAGGGAGAAGAACAGAATTAAGGGAAAGGGGAGGTTACATTTATAATGCTTTAAAATTAGAGGAAATTGAAGACTCAATAGAAAAGATTTTAAAGGGTAAATTACCTAAATTTATTCCTTTACCCTTTAAAAGAATAAGGGGTGATTTGATAATTAAAAAGGTTATAATAAATTTTTTTAAAAATTATACAAAGAAAGAGATTTTTAATAAAAAACTAAATATTGAATGAGAGTAATTAACACAAAAGAGGAATGGGAGAATATTCTTAAAAATTTTGAAAATACTGATACCTTTTTTACTTATGACTTTTTGGAGATAAATACAATAATAGAACCTGGAAGAGTTGAAGCAATATATTATGAAGATGAATCTTTAAGATTTTTTTATCCCTATATTAGAAGATCTTTCACTAATTTACCTTATGTTCCTGATAAATACAGGGATTATTCTGATATAACTTCCCCTTATGGTGCTTGTGGACCTCTTTTTAAAGGTGATGTTAGAAAAATTTTTAAGAAGTTAAGGGATTATTTTACCGATACAAAAACTGTTTCAGAATTTGTTAGATTTCATCCCTTAATTGAAAATCATATTCCTTTAAGTGATTATTATGAACTTTTAGTAATATCTCCTTTAGTATACATTGATTTCTCTGAATTTAATGATACTGAAAGTATTTTTAAAAGTTTTAATGAAAATGTAAGAAGAAATATAAGGTTTGCTGAAAAAAATAATTTTGAATTTCTAATATCAAATAAAATTGAAGATATAAAAATTTTTTATGATGTTTATATAAATACTTTAAAAGTAAAACAGGGAGAAAGAAGGCATTTTTTCCCTTTTGAATTTTTTAAAAAAATTAGCACAAAAGATTTTTCTTCTTTTTATTTCATTTTTAAAGATAAAAATATTTTGTCCTCTGGTTTATTTTTAAAATATAACATTTTTTCCCATTATTTTTTAGGTGGGTTAAGTGAAGAAGGCTATAAAACTAAAGGTTCTACTCATTTTCTTTTCTGGTGTTTTATAAAGGAAAATTTTAAAAAATTTAAATATTTTTCCCTTGGAGGAGGAAGAGGAAAGCCGGACTCTTTATTGGATTTTAAAAGAGGTTTTTCTAAAAAAGAAAAAAATTATATAATTTCAAAAAAAATTTATTTCCCTGATGTTTACAAAGAACTTACATTTGAATTCATAAAATATAAGGATTATAAAGATATGCCCACACTCTTTCCCCAGTATAGGGATATATAATTAAAAATTGATAAGAAAAATTAATTTCTGTTAAAATCTTAACATGCTTCAAATCTTTGAAGGTAAGAATTTTCATAACATTTCTTTGCCTGATATATTTTACACTCCAAAATATATTGAAATTTTTTCAAAATACGAAGATGGTGAGCCCTTGTTTTTTTATTATGAAAATGATAAAGGAAAAGTTTTTTCTCCTTTTATTAAGCGAAAAATAAAGTCTAACAATTTTTTTGATATATCAACTCCTTACGGTTGTGGAGGTTTGCTTGTAGAATCACAAGATAAGCATTCACTTACAAAAGAATTTTATAAGGAATTAAAAATTTTTCTTTTGGATAATAAAATTGTAGCTGAATTTGGAAGGCTTCACCCCTATTTTTTCGATAAATCTTTGATTCAGGAGAATTTTATTACCAATTTTGTTACTTTCAGTGTTTTTATTGACTTAAGAGAGAAATTTGAAAAGATTGTAAAAAATTTAAGAAGGGATCACAGAGCAAGAATAAAAAGGGCAATAAAAGAGGGGGTTGAAGTAAAAATATCGAGAGAAGATAGGGATATAGAAATTTTCTATACCCTTTACATTGAAACGATGAGAAGAAA
The DNA here is from genome assembly GCA_039804025.1 of candidate division WOR-3 bacterium. Taxonomy (NCBI): domain Bacteria; kingdom Pseudomonadati; phylum Caldifarciminota; species Caldifarciminota bacterium. The sequence goes on along the minus strand of JBDRZP010000003.1, from coordinate 2,253 downwards.
AAATGCAAGGGATTTCTATTTTTTTCCTTTATGGTTAATAAAAGAATTAGTTTCAAGTTTTGAAAATGCCTATATATTTATTGCTTTTTTAAAGGAAATCCCCATTTCTTCCTCGCTTTTTTTAAGTTATAATAAATTTTTCCACTATTTTCTTACTGGTTCAAATTTTAATTATAGAAACTATGGAGGAAACCGTATCATAATTTATGAAGCAATTAAATTTGCAAAAGAAAAAGGTTTTGAAATAATGCATCTTGGTGGAGGAATGAAAGGAGAGGATGAACTTTTTTTATTCAAATCAGGATTTTCAAACTGGCATCTTCCATACTATGTTTACGGTGTAATTCATAACGAAAAAGTTTATAATGAACTGGTTGAAGAAAGAAAAAAAATGGGACCTATAAAAGATGAGTTTTTCTTTCCCCTCTATAGAGCTCCTCTATGAATAATGATTATCTAAAAGAAAAAATTTATCAGAAAATTAAAGAGATTACTGAAAAAAATGAGGACTGGATGAAACTCTCAATGCCTAATTGGGAAAAAGGTGAAAAGGAGAAATATCTAAAATCAAAATCTGATTTGAAAATAGATTATACTTTTTTTGTTAACTTTTTAGATAGTGAATTTTCTTTAAAAAATAAAAAAATTCTTGATTTAGGATGTGGCTTTGGCCACATTTCTTTTTTACTTGAAGAAAAAAAAGCAAAAGTTTTTTCCTTAGATATTGAAAAAGATTTTGTTTATGTTGTTAATTTAAAAAAGAAACTTGCAGAAAGTAATATAAAACCCCTTATAGGTAATGGTTTTGCTTTACCCTTTAAAAATAAATCCTTTGATATTGTTATTTGTACTCACACACTTGAACACATTAGGGATAGCTTTAATTTTCTTAAAGAGGTAAATAGAGTATTAAAAATAGGCGGCATTTTATATCTTTCAATACCTAACTATTTTTTCCCCTTTGAACCCCATTTTAAAGTTCCTTTAATACCTTTTTTACCTAAAAATTTATCAAAGTTTTTAATAAAAAATTTTTTTTACAGAAAGGGTTTAAAAAGAATAAATAAAAAATGGGAAGATATTCCTTTTCTTGAAAGTTTTCTTTTAGAATTGAATTTTATTAAATTTTTTGAACTTGAAAAATTAATAAAAAAAGCAGGTTTTAAGATTTATAAAAAAAATTTCATTTTTGATGAAGAAATGAGGCCTTCAAAAAAATTGTTATTAAAAAAAATTTTAAAAATTTTCAGGTTTTATCCATTTGAAACAAGATTTATTGCTATAAAAAATGAAAAAGTTTTTTAAATATTATTTTTTATTTTTTGAAAAATTTTACCCTGACCCCTTCATTTTTGTTTTGATTCTGACAATTATTACAATTCTTTTAGGGGCTTTCCTTACAGAGAATTCTATTATTGACATGATTTATTACTGGGGGAATTCCTTTTGGGAACTTTTATCCTTTTCAATGCAAATGGTTTTAATTCTTGTTACAGGGGGTGCTTTAGCAGAATCACCGCTTTTAAAAAGAATTATTAAAAAAATTAGCTCTTTAAATTTAAGTCAAGAATTTTTTATTGTTTTTACTTCAATTTTTTCAATGATTCTTGCTTTTTTCAACTGGGGTTTATCCCTTATTGCTTCAGCACTTCTTGTAAAGGAAATAGGAAAATCCTTTAAAGAAAGAAATAAGTATATAAATTACCCTCTTTTATGTGCTTCTGCTTATACAGGACTTTTAGTCTGGCACGGAGGATTATCAGGCAGTGCTCCATTAACCTGTGCAACAAAGGGACACTTCCTTGAAAGTAAAATAGGAGTTATAAATATTTCTAAAACTATCTTTTCCATACAAAATATTTTGCTTTGGTTCCTTTTTGTTAGTTTTTTACCTCTTTTTATATTTCTTTTATCCAAAATTAAAATTGAATGCGAAATTCCTGAACTTGAAGAAAAAGAAGAGGATAAAAAGACTTTTCCCTTCTTTTTGAATATTCTCGAGAATTCTTTTATTTTCCCTTTGATTTTCTTTTTAATCTTTTTAATTAACATCTTTTACATTATAAAAAAGGGTGAATTTTCCTTAAATTTAAATACTTTGAATTTTATATTTCTTTTTGCTGGCCTCTTTTTACATTTTTCACCATATTCTTATTTAAAAGCCACTTTTAATTCAGTAAAAGCATCAACAGGAATAATAATCCAGTTTCCCTTTTATGCTGGAATTATGGGTATGATGAAGTATTCAGGTCT